>CAYLIR010000209.1:0-3870 GCA_964383515.1 uncultured Acidimicrobiaceae bacterium | reverse complement strand
CATCGACGACGCCCGCCGATCCGCGCTCGCTAGCAGTGGCATCGCAAGCGTCGCACAGGTCGCCGATCTCGCCCCGACCGATGACAGGGTGCCGAGCCCTGCTGTCGTCCTGCAGGCTCGCGCCCGCACCGCCGGACAGCTACTGCGCAAGGGTCGCGGCAACGAGCCGCTGCCGGTTCCGTCCTCGCGCACCGAAATCGACTTCGATATCGAGACCTACAACGGAGAGATCTATCTCGCAGGGTTCCTCATCACGACAGACGGCGTGTCGACGTTCGATCCCGTTGTCAACTGGGATGGCACCCGCGAAGCGGAAGCCGACGTGGTCGCGCGCATGTTCGCCAAGCTCGCGTCCTTCTCGGATGCCGGGATCATGGTCCACCACTGGACGGACTACGAACGTAGGACCCTCACCGAAGCTGCACGACGACATGGGCAGGCGATTCCCGGGTTCGCATCCGTTGGCGACTGGTTCGACGCCTACGCCTTCGACCTGTGCGACTGGGCGCGTACGATGCTCGTATCGCCGAACGGCTACAGCCTGAAGGTCATAGCGCCGCTGTGCGGCTTCTCCTGGCGCGACGACGACCCTGGCGGGCGCCAGTCTGAAGTGTGGTTCGAGCATGTCCTTGCCGGAGACGAGAACATGAAACAGCGACTCCTCGCGTACAACGAAGACGATGTGCTGGCCCAGTTGGCGATTCGCCGCCATCTTCGCTCGACCCCGCTGCCCTCCGTCTACGACTGGCCCCCCTAGCGATACGACACCACCAACGATACTTCGCTGCCATCGATGCCAGCGCCCTCGCCAGCGCGTTGTGTGTAGTATCAAGCCCATGCTTTGGCTCATCATTCTCATCGCCGTGCTCATCATCGGATTCTGGATCGCGAAGGCGTACAACGGCCTCGTGGCGAAAAGGAACAGGGTCGATACCGCATGGAGCCAGGTCGATGTGCAACTCCAACGCCGATACGACCTGATTCCGAACCTCATCGCAACGGTAAAGGGCTATGCCAAGCACGAACAGGAGACGTTCGAGAAGGTCGTGGCTGCGCGCTCGGCCGGCCAGTCGGCGAC
This sequence comes from uncultured Acidimicrobiaceae bacterium, assembly GCA_964383515.1. Taxonomy (GTDB): domain Bacteria; phylum Actinomycetota; class Acidimicrobiia; order Spongiisociales; family UBA5794; genus JAMBLL01. The sequence goes on along the minus strand of CAYLIR010000209.1, from coordinate 2,792 downwards.
AACGCCCGCAGAGCAAGCCCAGGCGGACAACATGCTCACTGCGGCTCTCCGCCAGCTCTTCGCCATCGCTGAGGACTATCCGGAGCTGCGCGCTTCGGAGAACTTCGCATCGCTTCAGGCCGACCTGTCCGATACGGAGAACAAGATCGCTGTGTCCAGGCAGATCTACAACGACACGGTGCTCACGTACAACAACGCGGTCCAGCAGGTGCCCACGAGTATCGTCGCTTCGTTGACCGGCTTCCGGACGCGGGAGTTCTACAACGCAGTAGACGACGCAGACAGTGCCCCTGAGGTCAGCTTCTAGCATGCACAAGCGCTGGGTGGCCAGGTTCACCCTGGTCGTCGTCACGATCGCAGGATTCCTCCTCCCAGCGGCTGCAGCGGTCGCCAAGTCCTATTGGATTTCCGATGCGGAGGTGTCGGTCGTCGTCGTAGACGACGGCTCCCTCGATGTGATCGAGCACATCACCTTCAACTTCTCGGGAGCCTTCTCGGGTGCCTACCGCGACATACCCCTCAAAGAAGGGCAGTTCATCTCATTGGTGACGGTATCCGATGACACGGGCGCCGCCTACCAGCCCGGCGGCTGCACCGAGCTTGGATGCTCATCGCCACCAGGAACGTACGGCATCGAAGCGCTCCCGGACCGTATCCGGGTGGTGTGGCACCACGATTCCCAGGACGAGAGCCGCACGTTCACACTCACCTACAAGCTGATGGGGGTCGCTGTCGCGTACGACGACATCGTCGATGTCAACATGCGGGTGTGGGGGGATCAATGGCCAGTGGGGGTCGACAGGCTCACCGCACATGTCGCGCTTCCCGACGATCCAGCTCCAGGATCGGTTCGCGTCTGGGGCCATCCCATCGACATCGAGGGGGAAACGACCCTGGGGCCAGACGGTGTCTCGCCTACGCTCACCGCCAGCAACATTCCCCCAGAACGATGGGTCGAGATCCGGACAGTGTTCCCCACTGAAGTGCTCACATCCACAGCCGGAGCCACGGTCGTGGCAGGGAACGGGCTCGATCAGATCCTGCAGGAAGAAAAGGACTTCGCGAACTACGCTGCAGAAGCATCACGGAACACCGGCATCGGGGCCATCGTTGGGGCCCTGCTCGCCTTGTTGATCAGCATCGGTGCCGGCTTGTTCGCGTTCCTGCGCTACGGCAAGGAGCCAGAGGTCGACTACGACCGCGAGTACGAACAGGAACCGCCCACAGACCTCACCCCTGCGGAGGTCGGTGCTCTGCTCTCACAGGGCAAGGTCGCTGAGAAGGAGTTCACGGCGACGTTGTTCGACCTGATCCGCAAGGGCGCCATCGACACGCAACCCACTGAGGTCGTCAAGTCGACCTGGGGCGGCCTGCGCAAGGAGACGATCACAGATCTTGAACTGTCCCTCGGTACGAGAACCACGGGCCTGACAGATTTCGAACGATCCGCCATGACCATCGTCGAACGGGTGCTCGCCGACGGCCCCCAGCCACTCACCGAGTTTCGCGACAGGATCCGCGACGATGCCGACAAGAACGCCAAGGCATACAAGTTCTTCAAAGAGAACGTTCTCGACGCCGTGACACGCAAGAAGCTGCTCGACATCCGTGGCACGTCCGCCTCAACGATGCTCGTCATCGGCATCGGCGTAGTTGTCGGAATCGTGTTCATCGTCCTCCCCAAACTCGTGGGCGACAAGCCGGGCGGAGCGGAACTTGCGGCGCTGGTCATCGGCGGGATGATCCTCGGCACCGTGCTGCTCGCAGGGTTCCTGTTCTTCCGCAAGGTGCGCAACAAGAGAACCCCCGCTGGCGCCCTCGAAGCTGCTCGCTGGGATGCGTTCCGACGGTATCTCACCGACTTCTCTCGGCTCCAAGAAGCTCCCGCCATTTCACTCGCACTCTGGGACAAGCTCCTCGTCTATGCCATCGGCTTCGGTGTTGCGACCGAGGTTCTCGAACAGGCCCGCCTCAATGCACCGCCCGAGCTCGAACAGTCATCATCGCTGTTCTGGTACGGCACCTACGGATATTCAGGTGGCAGCACCGAGAATGCGTTCGTGGGTATCGAATCTGCGTTGAGCGGAGCGTTCACCCCACCGGGGTCTGGCGGCGGCTTCAGTGCCGGCGGGGGCGGTGGGTTCGGTGGTGGTGGCGGCGGCGCCTGGTAGATCCCGTTCGCTGTCAGGCGTAGAGCTTGGCGATGTCGTCGCGGAAATGATCCACAACGGTGGCGCGCACAAGAACACCGTCGATTGACCGCTCTCCCTTGTCCACAGAAAGCGGCCGAGGAAGCAATCCGATACGGCGAACCTGCTCAGCACGGGCAAACCGCTTGTTCACGCTCCTGACGACCGCCTGGACATGCGCGAGGGCCTCAGCGTCGCCTGGAAAGGAACCGTCGACGGACACGAGCACACCCAACTGGTCGTAGCCGTCGCCGACAAGCACCGCATCGATGATCCGTTCGTCCTGTTCGATACGCGGTTCGATCGCAAGGGCGTCCACGTTCTTCCCCCCTGTGGTGACGATGATGGCCTTCTTGCGGCCGGTGATCGTGAGCATGCCGTCTGGCCCATAGCTGCCGAGGTCACCAGTGTGGAACCACCCGTCACGCAGGGCCGCCGTCGTGGCGTCGTCGTCGTCGAGGTAGCCAAGGAACACGCTGCCGCCGCGGATGAGGATCTCGCCATCATCTGCGAGGGTGATCTCGACGCGCGGCATCGGGTGGCCGACCGTCCCGAACCGCGTAGCTCCCTCCCTGGTTATCGACGATGGCCCGGTCGCCTCCG
>CAYLIR010000208.1:0-3885 GCA_964383515.1 uncultured Acidimicrobiaceae bacterium | reverse complement strand
CCCCATCGTCGCCGCACACGACGGAGTCGTCGAGACGACAAGTGTCGGTCTCGGGAGGGGGTGCTGCCACATATGGGGTCTCGTGGCAGACGACGGATACGAGACGTGGTACATCCACATGAACAACGACACCCCCGGCACCGATGATGGGAACGGGTGGGGCTTCGCCCCAGGTATCGAGGAGGGTGTACGGGTCGAAGCGGGACAGCTCATCGGTTGGGTCGGTGACTCAGGCAACGCGGAGTGGGTTGCTCCACAGTTGCATTTCGAGATCCGCAGGCCAGACGGGACGCCTATAGACCCGTATCCCTCGCTGCTGGCCGCGACGCATGTTGACCTCCCGCGCCTTGCCGGCGCTACGAGGTTCGATACTGCAGCAGAGATCGCTCTCGACGGGTACAACGCCGGTGTCGAAAAGGTGTTCGTCACGACGGGCAGAGCATTCCCCGATGCGCTCGCGGCGGGAGCCATCGCTGCAGCGGGGGAGTATCCGATCCTTCTCACCGAGCCGGCCAAGCTACCGCGCGCAACGAAGGACGCCCTTGCCGCGCTTCAGCCCGAGGCGATCGTCGTTCTCGGTGGTCCCGTTGCGGTCGCCGACGGTGTTGCGGCAGACCTCCAGGCCTATGGTCCGGTCACACGACTCGGCGGCACCAACAGGTACGAGACAGCGACCCTTGCAGCATCAGAGCTCTTTGACGACCCCGGCGTCGTGTACCTCGCGTACGGCTACTCGTACCCAGAGGCCGTGAGTGCGGCGGTTGCTGCTGGCAACGTGGCAGGTCCGCTCATCCTCACCGACGACAACCATTTCACGGGCTACGCGCGAAGCTATCTAGCGTCGCTCAGCGATGTGGAAGTGATCATCGTCGGTGATACAGACGCGGTCACGCCGAACGTCGAGGACGCCGTCGGTTCGCTCGAATCGGTGTCGAGCGTGACGCGCATCGCAGCCGGTACCGCATCGGAAACGTCTATCGCCGTGTCCGAAGCGACGTTCCCGTCGGGGACGGGACTCGTGTACCTGGCCACGGGCGGTGACTACGCGGATGCCCTCGCCGGTGCCAGCCTCGCAGGCAAGAACAAGGCTCCCGTGTTGTTGCTCTCCGATGATGGGCTCGCCGCTGTCGATGCCGAGATCGTCAGGCTCGGTGCAGACGATGTGACCGTCCTTGGTGGACCCGAAGCCGTCGGATACGAATGGATCCTGCCGATGTGGAATCGGTCGGTCGGCAACACGATGCCGACCTGGAAGTGATCCGACGTGCGTGCAGATGGCCATCAGTCGACAAGACCGATCCTCCGCCTAGGCCAATAGCGTGCGACCGCTTGCCAGCCGATCGTGTCGATAGGCGTCGGCCCAAGCAGGCGGCCATCCGAGCGGGACACACCCCGATTGTCGCCGAGCAGCCATACGTGATCGTCTGGAACCTGCCATTCGCCATCGGGCCGGGTGATACCGTTGGCCCATCGGTCTGCGAGTACAGTCCCGTCGATGCTCACCCTGCCGCCGACGATCCCGACCTGTTCGCCGGGTAGCCCGATGACACGCTTGATCAGGTTCATTCCGGAGCCAGTGGGGTCCGCGAACACGACGATATCGCCACGTTCCGGTACGCCATTGCGGCGTGTTGCCAGGATCCAGTCGCCTGGTTCCAGTGCAGGCGACATCGACGATTCCTTCACCTCGAACCGGCGCGTGACGCCGCGTAGCGCCGCAGCAGCGGCGAGCCCCACAGCCACAGTTCCTGCTGCCAACGAACGTCTCGACACCTTGCCCACTCTCCGATCTCTCGATGCCGGTGCGTCATCCTCAGGTCGTGACATCGGTAGTGTGTACACGAAAGCCGGACCTTGGAGGATGTAATGAATCTAGTCGAACGTGTATTCCGACCCCGTCATGTTGCCCACGCACACTGCGATCTGTTCTGTGGAGTGTACGACCCGGCTCAGGCGAAGGTCGAAGCGGTGTCGTGCCGCAAGATCGCTGAGAAGTACCAGGCATCCGACGACGATGTATTCCGTGCACGGTGCATCAGCATCAAAGAGGAGCGCGCGGAGCTTGCCAAGCACCACTTGATGGTGCTGTGGGTCGACTTCTTCAAGCCGCATCACCTTGAGCAGTTCCCCGGCCTTCACGACCTGTTCTGGAAGGCGCTCAAGGCTGCAGGCGAAGCGAAGAAGTCCATGGACCCCGCCGTATCTCAGGCGCTGGTGGACGTGATCGACGAGGTCGCTGACGTGTTCTGGCAGACGGAAGAGTCCAAAGCTGCTGGTGTCTACCCGCCCAACTAGCGGATCGCCGCACTGGGGCCCGGCCGTGCTGGGTGCAGCTACGGCACAAGGTTCGTGATCCGCTCAGCGCGGTAGACGAAGTAGTTTCCTGGGCCAGCCGGATTCGAGTCCTCGACGCGCAACTCCCACACCACGGTGGGAGTTGCGTCGCGTGTGACTTCAAGGATTCGTGCAGACGGTTCACCTTCGGCCTGGTACCTCAACCCTCCGAATGTGACGAGGACGTTGCCGGTTGTCGGCATTTCATCTGCATCGCCGATGAAGAAGGCGAACAGGTCGCCTGGCCTGTACTCCCATACCTGTCTGACCCGCATGGTGGCCTCGTTGATCTGGTACTCGACAGCTCTGCTTGCCGTGGTAGGCGGGAGGGTGTCGGGTGGGAAGGCTCCGCCGTTGTGGTTGTCGAAGACGAGGATGGATCCCGATGTGGTCACCTCGGGCGCGTGCTGATGATACGGCCAGGAGAAGTCTGGGCCCGTGGGATCGAGAAGGTACGGGCTGAATTCGGGTCCCCATCCGTTCGGGTCCCCAAGGATCCATACGAGGCCACCTGCAGCGTCGATCTTCACGAGAGCGTCTTGGTGCCTGAGCGATACGATGTACCCGCCGTCACCTGAGGGGATCACCGCGTTGGCATGGCTCCAGTCGACAGTGGGTGTGTCTTCTGGGTAATGGCTATCCCAGAAGGTGACATCGAGCGCCCCATAGCCGATCCTGAAGGGATCGAGGAGATCGAGGAGCTTGGTCTGCCTGGTCACCGTCCCGTCGGCGGAGAACTCCACGATGATGTCGCCGACGACGTTCGTCGGCGCAGCCCGCGGTGTCGGATCGAGCTCGCTCGTCGGGTGTCCGTCGATGGAGCGAACCTCGCTGCTGAGCGTTAGGTACGTGTCTGGATCGAGGGGCACGACCTCGTGATGGAAGGAGTCAGTCGCCACCGGTGTCGACCCGGGGACCCCGGCGCTGCGATTTGCCGCATGCCATTCGCGTACGATCGCCCCGGTGAGATCCATCTCGACGATGTCATCCTTGTCCCGCGACATGAGCAGATTGCCGTTGGGTAGCTGACGAACGTCCACGTAGATCTCCTCAGCATCGTGGTACCACACGACCTCGCCCGCGTCATCCACGATGACGACGTACTTGCCTCCGGTTGGGCCGAACTGGTAGAGCGGGAACAGGGTCAGCCCCGGTTCCCTGCCAGTGACGTTCCCAGCTACGGCCATGTCGGCGAAGCCGCCAGGGAGGGCTGGTGCTGTCCACGACAGCGGTGCCGCGCTTGGGAACACATTGCCTGACTGGTCGGTGACTTCGACGTGGATCAGGTGGGTGCGTGATGGCCTGAAGCCGAAGAGTGGCACTTCGCGGTCGGTCGCGAAATCGTCGAACGTCTGTGTCCAGGTATTCGTGCCGTCGCTCATCGTCACCGAGAGCGCTGTGGGCATCTCCGTTGCGAGATGCAGCACGGTGACGAGTGGGGTAGAGGTATGCGGAGCAGATGTGAGGAACGGGCCGAGCGTGAACGGCGGGTTGGCCGTTGTGAGTGCGGTGGCGATTTGGGTTTCTATGGTGGTGGTGATGGCTGCGGTG
>CAYLIR010000207.1:0-3907 GCA_964383515.1 uncultured Acidimicrobiaceae bacterium | reverse complement strand
GAAACACGCTCCCCGGTAGGGAACGTTGAGGCTCGCTACCGCGCTCACTCGCCCTGGCATGGTCACGGCTGTCGTCCACGCGACGATGCTGCCCCAATCGTGCCCAACGATCGTGGCCCGGTCGATGCCGAGCCTGTCGAGCACCCCTGTTACGTCACCGACGAGATGCTCGAGGTCATACGCTTCGACGTCCACCGGCTTGCCGCTTGCGCCGTAGCCCCGCTGGTCGAACGAGATCACCCGGTAACCCGCATCGACGAGCGCGGGGATCTGATACCGCCACGAGTACGCGGTTTCGGGAAAACCGTGCAGTAGCACAACAGGGTCGCCGGTTCCCCTGTCGTCAACCGACAGGGTTGTACCGTTCACCTCCATGGTCCGCATCTGTCCTCCTGCGTCAACGCGTGGCAACCTGCAGATTCTGGCATACCTGCCGCCCGTACGTTCCGCGTCACGCCATGCGGGCGTCGAAAAAAGGACCACCCCGGGCCAGAGGGGGGAACTGGCCGGGGTGGTCTGGGGGGACGATCGGTACAGAGGGGGGGACCGAGACCGATCGTCGATCTATCGTGCTGGTCAGCGGGAGGAAGGGGAAGGAGAGAAAGTGCTGACCTCTCGGATAGAAACCTTATGTGAAATATTTCACAAAACTATGCGTACGTGCCCCCTTGTCGATGTCTCGACAGCGTGGTCCCATTGCTTCGGGGTGTCTCCCCGACTGCATGGAGTATACCATGCATGCGAGACAATATCACCGCTCGTGGCTGCCCATCGGTTCGAGGCTGGCGCTTGCTGCGATCCTCCTGACGACGAAGGCAAACGCCGTGCCCGCTGCAGCAAGCACCGCGTGCGAACCTCCCGAAAGCCATGTAGCGATGGAGAGTGCATGATCGTCCAACCTCGGCTCTGCAATGATCATCTGCGTGAGTTCGAATATGAACAGGCCAACGATCCAGAGCAACCACCAGAGGTCCCCCAGCGTGAAACGCTGCTCCTGTTTCCACCGCTCACCGATCGGGTCCCCCACGAAGGGAACCTGGGAGATCCGCTCGAGTTCGCTGAACACGAGACGAGGAAGGACGAGGCTTGCAATCGGCACGAACCATGCGCCGATCGTCCAACCTCCTCGCCACTTGCGGCCGGATGCACCCCGGACGTCGAACGCCCGTGACGTCTGGAACGCCCACATCAGGGCGAGGATGCCACCGACCGCCATGGCCAGCAGCGCAATCGACGACCATCCGAGGAACAGGCTCTCCGCCGCCATCTCTTCATCGGAGGTCGCCGTCGCCGATGCCAGCACTGAGCCGTACCGGAAACCGGCCACAGCAGCAACAGCGAACCCTGCCGACGCGGTGCCGACCACAACGGTGAGCGCTCGTGTCAGCAGCGCGGAAACTGCCGCGTCCCCTTCTGACCGTGGCCGTGCGGTGTGTCCGGCGCCATCCAGCGTGCGAGCCTCCGCCTCGGGATCTGGACGGAGCGTCGGCGGGTACCACTTGTCGTCAGAGGCAAGCCACCACGTGTCATCTCTTGGTCGGTCAGCCATAGGCGAACGATAGGGCGGGGATTCCCCTCGCCGTCACCCCTCTATGGCTGGTGCGAGGTTGCCGTGCGACCGGTTCGCTATGGCCAGATGCCGCATGGTCATAGCTCGAAGGTATCCGAGCTTGCGCCTGTCAAGTTCCTCGCAGACGTAGTCCCAATGCAGGGAGACAACAGCGCCGACTCGCAGCAGGCCTGTACCGAGCGAGCTCGACACCGTCTCCACCACCGGATCACCGAACGCGAGGATCTCTCCGTCCCAGGTAAGGGGTGCATACCGGACGATGACCTCGTGGCCCGTCGACGACTCGACAACGCCCCATCTGATCCGACATCTGTCGATGATCGTGAGCGCATGGCCTGCATGGCCGGATCGCAGCAGGCCAACCCACGGGTACACGCAGAACACGTGGAACGCATGGTTGGGGACACCATCGATGATTCCGGATTCGACGTGATCCCACCTTCCACCTGCTCTCGCCCGGAAACGACCATCGAGTGAGTTGCCCCATGTGAGCGTGTCTGTGTGCTCAAGCAACTCGTTGCCGACCCAGTACGCCTCGACAACCTGCCGGTCCATCGGATCTCGACCCGTGAGCCCTCCGATCAGTTCCAGGTACGGCCAGGCTCCGTCGAACTGGCGAACGACGTGGTGAAGCTCCGCCGCTGCATCGCCCACGGACAGACCCTCGGTCAGCCCGCTATCGGCCGGCCCACAGTACCCGAGCACGTTCGGCGGGAATGCGTACCTCCCGAACAGCTCAGGGCCCGGGATCATCGGTCGACGTTCGACAGGCCGCCCTGACCCCTTCGACCCGAATACGCAGCAACAGCGACAACCGCGGCACCGGCCGCGACCATGACGAGCCCGGCCAGAGAAGGCGCTGGCACACCATCGATCCCGGTCTTGAGCAGCGCGGTCAGCACCGCACCGCCAACGAGGATCGCTGTCACATCGATAGCTGGCGCACGTGAGAGAGAGGCGAACCAGCATCCGACGAAACCGGACAAGACCACGCCGACCGCGAGGATCCAAGCGACCTGTGCCGCGGTGACCTGGCCCATCGCAGCGAACCCTCCCCCAACGAATCCATATGCAACGAGCACTGCCGCGCCGCCTGCCATCCTTGCGACGCCGATGGTCAACGGCGAGAGCTCGGTGAGTAGCTTCTTGGCAACGATCACCTCCATCGACCAGATCAACGTCGCAGCGAGCATCATCAGCTCTCCCTGCCCCATGGAGACATCCGACACCCCTCCAACGATGAGGAACTGGCCCACAACGAGCAGTGCGAGCGCAACGAAGTGGATCGGACGCACTTTCTCGTGCAGCAAACCCACAGCCAGGATGCCGACCCAGACGATCAGGGTCTTGTGGATGAAGGCAGCCTGCGTGGACGACGCCCTGGCGAACCCCTCGAAAAACAGCGCGAAAGCGACCGCCCCTCCGAAGACGGCGATGAGCCCGAGCAGGGTCCACTGCGTAGCCGACTTCGGCTTCGTCAAGCTGGCGTTCGATCCTCTGCGCGTGGCGATCACCGCGATAGAGACGAGGAGGACACCCGCAACGATGTTCTTGAACGTCGTGTACGTCGTGGGGTCAGCCGTCCCCTTCCACGCCCGCAGGCCGTGACCGTTGATGAACACGGCGAAGCCGCTGATCAGTGCCGTGATCACCGCGAGCGCCACTCCGGTTCGTTGCGTCGAAGAACTGATGGACGGGTACCTGAAATCGGGCATTCACATCACCTCAGGAATAGCTTAGACTGTAACTTAGGATTTGCATAGAGCGATTCCGGGCTTTCGAGCCACAGCGCTCGGTGCCCGCGCTGGAACGGAGCGTGATGTCAACCAGAACCGTCGATCCGGCCCAATTCGCGTCACTCGTTCCCCTCCTCGCCGACCTCGGATACACCGTCATCGGGCCCACGATCAGCGAGGGTGTCATCGTGCTCGACGAGATCAGGCAGGCCACCGACCTTCCCATCGGATGGACAGAGGTCTCCGAGGCAGGCGTCTACAGGATCGAAAAACGAGACGACGACGCGTACTTCGGATTCACCATCGGCCCGAGAACGCTCAAGACGTACCTCTTCCCACCGCACCACCCGCTACTGACGATCAAGCACGCGGATACCGGCCTTGCATTCGCCCCCGAACCGATAGACCCGGCCCGTTACGCGTTCATCGGTGTGCGCGCATGTGAGATCGCTGCGTTGGGTGTCCAGGACCGTGTCTTCACGGATGGCGATGCTCCCGACCGATTCTATGCGGAGGCGAGAGCGCGATCGGTTGTCATCGGTGTCATGACCTGAACGACCGACGACTCATGGGTATACACGCGTACCATGCCCGCACCACT
>CAYLIR010000206.1:0-3918 GCA_964383515.1 uncultured Acidimicrobiaceae bacterium | reverse complement strand
GACTATCTGACGCTTGCGCGGTCAGCAGCGACGCTTGCAGGGGGCGAGGCCCAACGGATCCGGCTTGCCACGCAGATCGGGTCAGGCCTCGTGGGTGTGCTCTACATCCTCGACGAGCCATCGATCGGGCTCCACCAGCGCGACAACCGAAGGCTCATCGAGACACTCCTCAGGCTACGCGACCTCGGGAACACGCTGATCGTCGTCGAACACGACGAGGAGACGATCCGCGTCGCCGACCACGTCGTTGACATCGGGCCGGGGGCAGGGGAGCACGGAGGCAAGATCGTCGTCCAGGGAACGGTTGCCGATGTCGAGGCCGCGTCCTCCTCGATCACAGGGAGATACCTGTCAGGTGAGCGCACGATCCCGGTGCCGTCGGCACGACGCCGCGGCAGAGATGAGTGCATCACGATTGTCGGTGCGAGCGAGAACAACCTGAAGGACATCGACGTCGCTTTCCCCCTGGGAAAGTTCACCGCGGTGACAGGGGTGTCCGGGAGCGGCAAGTCTTCGCTCGTTCAGCAGATCCTGAACCGGGCGCTGCGAGCGTCGCTCCACGGGTCGCGGTCCTTGCCTGGGAGGCACACGCGTGTGGAAGGCATGGAACACATCGACAAGGTGATCAATATCGATCAGTCTCCGATCGGCAGGACGCCACGGTCGAATCCGGTCACCTACACGAAGGTGTTCGATGCGATCAGGCAACTGTTCGCTGCCACACCGGACGCGAAGATGCGCGGCTACAAACCGGGCAGGTTCTCGTTCAACGTCGCTGGCGGGCGGTGTGAGAACTGCAAGGGTGACGGGACGCTCAAGATCGAGATGCACTTCCTCCCCGATGTGTACGTGCCGTGTGACGTGTGCGGCGGCCTGCGATACAACCGTGACACGCTTGAGGTCAAGTTCAAGGGCCACTCGATCGCCGAGGTCCTCGACATGTCCATCGAGGAGGCGCTCGGGTTCTTCGAGCACCAACCGAGGATCGCCAGGGTGCTCGGGACGCTCTTCGACGTTGGGCTCGGATACGTCCGGCTCGGCCAGCCTGCTCCAACGCTTTCGGGTGGTGAAGCCCAGCGGGTCAAGCTTGCTTCCGAGCTTGGCAAACGGTCAACCGGCCGCACGCTCTACATACTCGACGAACCGACGACAGGGCTCCATTTTGAAGATATCAAGAAGTTGCTCGGCGTGCTCCAACGCCTGGTCGACGGTGGGAACACGGTGGTCGTCATCGAACACAACCTCGATGTCGTCAAGTCGGTCGACTGGGTCATCGACCTGGGCCCAGAAGGCGGCGATGGCGGCGGCCACTTGGTTGCCGAGGGCACTCCGGAGGATATCGTCGAGGTACCGGAGAGCTATACGGGCAAGTTCCTGCGGGAGCTGCTGTGAGCAAGGGGACGTGGGACGAGCTCGCGCAGTGGTGGTCCGACGAGATCCGTGACGACCCTGCATACGCATCCGATGTGCATCCGATCCTGCTGCATCTCCTCGAGGGAACTGCGGGTGCCACGATCGACCTTGGATGCGGTGAAGGGCAGGGGATGCGTCTCGTGGGTGGGGACATGGTCGGCACCGATCTGTCGGGAGCGCTGCTCGAACAGGCTCGGGACGCTGCCCCGGTCGTGCAAGCTGCACTCCCGCAGTTGGCCTGGGCCAAGGACGCATCCTTTGACAGGGCGTTGAGCGTCTACCTGGTCGATCTCATCGACGACCACGTCACGTTCTTCACCGAGACCGCTCGGGTCGTCAAGGACGGTGGTCATCTCGTGGTGGTCATCAACCACCCCGTGTTCACAGCTCCAGGGTCAGCGCCGTTCATCGACGAGGACGGGGATGTACTGTGGCGGTGGGGTAGCTACTTCACACCTGGCTCCTCCAGCGAGCCAGCAGGCGATGGCATCGTCGAGTTCTTCCATCGACCTATGGGGGACCTGTTGACGTGTGCGGCGCGCAGCGGATGGGTGCTCGAGGAGATGGTCGAACGGGGGTTGAGCACCGAAACGATCACACGTATCCCCGCCTACGTCGGCCAGGAGCACATCCCTCGGATTGCCGGTTTCCGCTGGCGTCGTCACCGGCCTGCAGCGGAGGTGCCGTAGGCCGATGCCCGCCGTATGGTGGCGGTGCTGTCCGATCTGTGGGATGCCGGCGTTGTGGGCGTCACAAGCCCTGGGTTCCCGGGGAGCGGGGGAGAGGAAGTAGCATCTCGTCATGATGAAACGGCCTGAAGTTGCGAGCGTCCCCGACGGTCCCGGTGTCTACATCTTCCGGGATGCCGACGGGCGGGCATTGTACGTCGGCAAGGCCAAGTCGCTCAGGAAACGTACGGCGAACTACTTCAGCAAGGACCTGATGCCACGCACACGTGCGATGGTCGACCTAGCAGAGGATCTCGAGTGGATCGTGACGGATTCCGAGGTCGCCGCGCTCATGCTCGAGTCTTCTCTCATCCACGAGCTACAGCCGCAGTACAACGTCCGTCTCAAGGACGACAAGAGCTTTCCGTACCTCGCGATCACCTCGTCGGAACAGTGGCCAAGCGCACGGGTGATGCGTGGCAAGAAACGCCCGGGCGTCGACTACTACGGGCCGTACGCGCATGCCTACGCGATACGACAGACGCTCGACAACCTCGTGCGCAGCTACCCGATCCGCACATGCACGAACAGCAAGTTCCGCAGGCACGAGGCCTCCGGCAAGCCGTGCTTGCTGTTCCACATCGAGAAGTGCGCAGGGCCGTGCGTGGGCGAGGTGACCCCCGAGCGCTACCAAGCGTACGTCGATGGGCTTGCGGCGTTCCTGAGCGGGGACAGTGTGGGCATGATCACCGACATCGAGAACGAGATGCGTTCTGCAGCCGAACGCCAGGATTTCGAACACGCCGCACGTCTGCGCGACAGGGTTGCAGCCATGCGGCTCGCACTTGAGCGGCAGGAGCTGGTGACAGAGGCGAAGGAGGATTTCGACGTCCTCGCCCTCGACGAAGACGATCTCGAATTCGTCCTCGTCGTGTTCAACGTGAAGCGGGGGCGTGTCACCGGGCGCAGAACCATGGTGGTCGATAGGGTCGAGGACATCGACAAGCCAGAGTTCGTCGGGAAGATGGTCGGAGAACTGTATGCAAAGGAGATCCCGCCCAAACAGGTGCTCGTCCCCGTTCTCCCGCCCGATGTCGAGCTGTGGCGGGAGTGGCTTGCGATCCGACGCGGATCCAAGGTATCCCTGCGGGTGCCGCAGCGAGGAGCGAAGCGGTCCATCATGGAGACAGCAACGGCCAATGCGACCAGCGAGTTCGCGCGCCACCGGCTCAAACGGCACACAGACCACAACGCGAGGGCGCGCGCCCTGCGGAGCCTCCAGGAGTCGCTCGGTTTGCCAGCATCGCCGTTGCGGATCGAGTGTTACGACATCTCGACCATCCAAGGACGGTTCACGGTCGCTTCGATGGTGGTCTTCGAAGATGGGCTCCCGAAGAAAGCCCACTATCGACGGTTCAAGATCAAGACCATCGACGGCCAAGACGACTTCGCATCCATGGAAGAGGTCATCCGCAGGAGGTTCACGGCCTACCTCGCTGACAAGGACCTTCCTGCACAAGAACGCGGCGGTTTCGCCTATCCACCCGGACTCGTCGTGATCGACGGTGGGAAGGGACAGCTCGCCAGGGCGTCGATGGTGCTCGACGAGCTCGGTCTCTCCATCCCCATCGTCGGCCTCGCGAAGAAGCTCGAAGAGGTGTTCCTGCCAGGTAGGTCGGAGCCGATCGTGATCCCACGAGGAGAAGAGGCGCTCTATCTGCTTCAGCGGGTTCGCGACGAGGCACACAGGTTCGCGATCACCTATCACCGCGCGTTGCGCGACCGGCCCATGGTCGGATCGGTGCTCGATGACGTTGAAGGGGTCGGACCGGCAAGG
>CAYLIR010000205.1:0-3958 GCA_964383515.1 uncultured Acidimicrobiaceae bacterium | reverse complement strand
TATCAACGACAGTGTGGGGAATCCCTTCTTCACGCCCACCTGCCAGTGGCCGATGTCTGGCAGGGGCTTCGCAGCTGTGGGGGCGAGTCCTTCGACGATGTCTCTGATGTCGTCGATAGCTGCCGGGTCCGTGACCGTCATGCGTACGTACCAGTGGGAGCCTCGCAGTGCCTGGGAACGCAACTGGATGGCGAAATGGTCCGATGCCTTGAGCACGGCGAGCATGATGATCGCGACGACGATGCCAAGACCCCACAGGCCCGTTCCGACGGCCATGCCGATCGCTGCGACAGACCACAGGCCCGCCGCAGTCGTGAGGCCTTGGATACTCATGCCCTGGCGGAAGATGAGTCCTGCACCGAGGAACCCGATACCTGTGACGATCTGAGCGGCTACACGCGAAGGGTCAGAGCCGGCGAAGCCTTCGATGGATACGACGGTGAAGAGCGATGAACCCGCAGCGACGAGGGCGTAGGTACGCAGCCCAGCGTCCTTGTTCGACAGCTGTCGCTCGAACCCGAGCACTACGCCGAGTATGGCGGCTATCAGAACCCGGAGCCCACCGGTGGCGGCTATCGAGTCGAGAAACGTCTGGAGGGTGTGGTTGAGGAAATCCATTGGAACACTGCACTGTAGCGGGGGCACCGCACTGAGACACGGCAGGGCGCTGCTGCAGTGCCGATCGGGCCTCGATCGCCCCGACGAGACCGCCTCGTCGTCAACGACGGGGAGCGGGCTGGTGCCAAGGCATCTCCTCTCGAATGATGCAACACCGGCGGTGTCGGTCGTGAGCGGCGATCCGGTCCGATCGACGCCGAGGAGCCGTCGTGATGAAACCACAGGAGCCAAGGGCAGGACGTCACCGCGAGGGTGACGGCAACGGCGGCTTCGGGTGCGAACACATACGCATGCACGGTGTCGGCGATATCCCAGAGCGAAAGCATCGAGGAACCGCATGCCTGGCCACGGGCACACAACATGGCGCGCGTGCTGTCAGCCGGTAGCGGACCCGTCTGCGGTGGTCTGTTCACAATCCAGGTCGCGCACAGCGCGCCTCGTGCTAGTGCCCGCGGCGAGTGCCACCGTACTTCATGCGGGTGTCGGTCATCGATGCGGGGCGGGCTTCGTCGTTGTTGATTCCTGCATCTACAAGCTCGCCGATGAAGAACGTGTGGCTGCCACAGTCGACTCGCTCGCGGACTGCACAGTCCATCCACGCGATCGCATCGACAAAGATCGGCACACCGCTGGATCCCTCTGTGATGGGCCAGCCGTTGAGCGTCATGCCCTCTTTGACCGCTGGCTTGGAGAACTTCACGAACGGGCGCGTGTTCGTCGCATCCCACAGGTTGACGGAGAATGCGCCACCTTCGTCGATGAGCCGGTGGGTCAGAGCGAGCTTGTCCACGCCGACGCCGATCAGGACGGGTTCTTGGGCGACCTGGGTGATCCAGGATGTCGTCATGGCGTTCCATTGGTCGCCAGCGCGCGATCCGACGAGTGCCAGGGGGTTCGGTATCTTCCAGGTCACCTTGTTGATGAGTTCGTCGTCGAGTGCCATGTGTCACCTTCTGTTGTCGGGATACCGGGTGTGAGCTGGGGTGTGTTGGGGGAGCGATGTGCTACAGATCTGCGAGACAGAGCCGCGTCGCGATATCGAGGAGGCCTGTCTCTTCGATATCGCACTCTTTCTGGAAGGCGATGACAGCGTTCTTCGTCCCCTTGCCGTAGTCGCCGTCTATCGGACCCGGGTAGAGCTTCTTCTCGATGAGCTGTTCCTGGAGATTCGTCACGTAGTCCTCGTTGGCTTCAAGAGCTGATGCCAGGGCCGTGTCGGTTTGCGGACCATATTCGCCGTCAACGTCGATGCCTGCGTCCGTCTGGAATGCAGACAACGCCGCCTGCGTCTCGTCTCCGGCGATCCCGTCTGTCGGCCCGTCGTAGTAGCCGAGGAACGCGAGGTCGCCCTGCACGACCACGATCGTCGCAGTCGCGGGGATGTCTGGCGCAGCAGGAGCCGTCGTCGTTGTCGATGTGGGAGGGGGCGTTGTCGTTGTGGAAGCGGTCGTCGCGGGTGGCGCAGCAGGGGCCGTCGTCGTGGTCGATGGAGCGCTCCCGCCTCCGCATGCCGCTGCAATGAGGGCGAGCCCTATCGCAATGATGGGCAATCTGTTTGCGTGGTGTATAGGGCTGGGTGCCTGAGCCATGTTCCCACCGTTTCCTCGCTGTGCTCTCACTGGCATCCTACCCGATGCGGTTGGTCTGCACCTGGGATCGTTCTGGTACCCTTGCAGCATCCAACGTCCCTGGTAGCCGCATGCCCATCGAAGTAGCGCGTATCGTTGTCGATCGATTGTCCTGTGTCGAGTGCGATTGCGGTGCCTGCCTGTCGGCGGCGGTGTCCGCGCTCAAGGCGACCGACGGTGTCGTGTACGTGGGGGTCGATCGTCGGAACCCGACGCTCATCGTACGATACGACGCTGCCAAGGCCGACCTCGCCACTGTGCGGAGAGCGGTGCGGTCCTGTGGCCTGAGCAGCGGCCCTTCAACGATGTCGCCTGTGTGATCCTGCGGCTGTCTCAGGACGCGAGATCGAACTGGACGGAGAGCGTCACTGCAACCTCCTGGCTCCCTGGTGCGATCGAGGTTGCTGCGTCCTCGCCGGTCGGCATCGCCGCCCTGTACTCGTCGTACGGGTATGCGACCGGAGGGGCAGTGAACGACTCGGAGATCGATGTCGGCTTCCCAAGCTTCACACCTGCGAGGTCGGCGAGTTGCTGCGCTTTGGCATGTGCATCCTTCCACGCTCGTTCGCGAGCCGCCTCGACGAGCTTCGAGTTGTCCTCGATCGAGAACGAGACTCCCGAGACGATGACGGCGTCGCCGCCTGCGGAGACGACATCGTCGATGAGCGTGCCAGCGCGTCCAAGATCGCGGATCTTGGCCACGACGCTGTTCTCGACCTGGTAGCCGACGAGTATCTCGGTCTCGTTGCGATAGTCGTAGCGTGGGAAGATGGAGTAGTTCGCTGTCTGGATGTCCTCGTCAGCGACACCTGCAGCCTTGAGCGCGGCTATGACGGCTTCTGCGCTCTTTGCAGAATCCGTCACCGCGTCAGCGACACTGTCGGCGAGAGCTGTCACGCCGAAGGTCATCGTGAGCGTGTCGGGTGCTCCTGATATCTTGCCTGTTCCCGATACTGCGATGCCCACGGAGGTGCCTTCCGATGGCGTGCCCGTGTTCTCGACGGTCACTGATGGTGTGCATGCAGCAACGATGAGGGCAAGGGCCCCGATCGCCGCAACGGTGATGGTTCGTCTCATGGCGAGTCTCCTCTCTCTCTGGTCTATGACGGTCGGTGACCGCGATCGGGTTCCCGCGGTCTCACCCTCGCTCAGACGTGGACGAGGCGCTCGGTTCTCAGCGCGTCGCGGGTAGCCGTCAGGGCTGGGCGTCGAGAGCGACGATTGCTGCGGTAGCGATCTGTTCAGGGAGGAATCCGAAGGCCTCGTAGAGCTCAGCGATAGTCCCGGACTCCCCGAAGCGTGAGACACCGATGGGGAGGACACGCTGGCCGAAGACGGAACCGAGCCATGCAAGGGCGTGTGGGGAAGCATCGTGGACTGTGACGATCGGCGCCGAGCGCTCATGTGGAAGGATGAGCTGCTCGATGTGGCCCGCTCCATCCGTTGCCCGTGCCGCAGCTACGGCGTTGGATTGTTCCCCTGCCCATCCCGTGAAGAGCCGGTCGGCGCTCGTGATGTCCACGACCGTTGCCGCTATGCCCTCGTTGGTGAGGAGGTCGGCAGCCGCAAGCACTTCAGGCATGACGGGCCCGGAAGCAGCGAGTAGGAGTGGAACGCCTTGGCCGGGTTCCCGGAGCCGGTACCCGCCAGAGACGACCGCTTCTCTGGCTGCAATGTCTCCGAGCCGCGCACGGGCTTCGTCGAAAGGGGAT
>CAYLIR010000204.1:0-3962 GCA_964383515.1 uncultured Acidimicrobiaceae bacterium | reverse complement strand
CGATCGCTCTGCGGATCAACGCGGGGTCGCCGCTGACCACCGTTTCGACACCTTCGACGCGCACGTCATCGAAGGTATCTGCGACTGCCTCGGCAAGCAGATCGAGACGGAACGGCTCCTCGGCAAGCGGCTCTCCACCCGCATCCATGCGCGCGAGGGCGAGCATGTCGTCCACGAGCCCGCCGGTCGTATCCGTGACCGCCAGAACATCCGACAGTGCCTCGACGGGAGGCTGGTCCCCTTCGATACCACCTTCTGCGACCGCGCGTATCCGAGCGATGGGTGTACGAAGCTCATGAGCAGCATCGGCGATGAGGCGCTCCTGCTGTTCGAGCGCACGAGCAGCGGGACGCACGCCCCGCCCAGCGATGAGATACCCGGCGATGGCAGACAGAGCGACGAGGCCGACGCTGAACGCGTACACACGATTGCGGAAACCGCCATAGCCACTGAGCCTGTCCTGAGGATCGATGACGGCCAGGATGGCCGCGCGCTGCGGGTTCCCTTCCGTATCCGTGAGCGTGATCCCCCTGCTCCACGCGATGCTTCGCCCCTCTTCCTCGCCCCAGTGCTCGTATGTCCAGGCATCCCCGTCGTAGATGAGCCCGTACGCGTGACCGATCAGATCCGCCTCTTCGAAGTAGTCCTCGCTCGGCTTGGCGGCGACTCGCAGCTCGCCTGCTTCAGGATCTTCCTCGTACACCCACAGCTGTGGGTACTCGTACTGAAGGTCGTTGTCGTAGAACCCATCGACGACGAGATCGCCTTCGTCGTTGAAGTAGACGACGTTCGCCGCCTGTTGGGCGGCTTCGAGCAAGCTCGCTTCCGCCTCCCGCGTCTGTACGTCCACATACGACCGGATCACATAGCTCGACAGGACGAAGAGCGCCGCAGCCATGACCACCGCGTAGGTGAGCGTCAGCCGGATCCGGAGTCGCTTGAGGTGCTGCTCAGTGTTCGTCATGGGACACCGAGCGTATCAGCACTGAGATGAAGCCAGCATGAAGCGGTCATACCTCAAGGATGTACCCAGCGCCGCGCACGGTGTGGATCAACGGCGGATCACCGAGTTTCCTACGCAAGGAGGCCACGTGCACCTCCACGGTGTTCGACATCGGGTCGGTCAGTTCATCCCAGCACTCGTCGATCAGCTCCGTCCTCGACACGACTGCCCCGCTCCTCGACGCGAGGACACCGAGCACACAGGTCTCTTTCGCCGTCAGTGGCAGCAGCACACCGCCACGGCGCACCTCTGCCCGTGCTTGATTGAACTCGAGGTCACCGATCGACAACACCGTCGGTGGCGCCGAAAGCGTCCGCTTGCTGAGGCTTCGTACCCTTGCGACGAGCTCCTCGACAGCGAAGGGCTTCACCAAGTAGTCGTCACCACCGGCTTCGAACCCGGCGACACGGTCCGACACCGCATCCTTGGCCGTAAGGAACAATATGGGCGTCGTCAGCCCTTCGTACCTGAGATTCGCGACGAGGTCGATCGTGTCCCCGCTTGGCACCGCCCGATCGAGGACGAGGCACGCGTACGTATTGACACCGAGAGCAAGGCGTGCGTCTGGCATGTCTGCCACAGCATCCACGGCGAAGCCACTGCGCCGCAACCTGCGCTCGACGGCGGCTCTGAGGACTGGGTCGTCCTCGACAAGAAGGATCCTCATCACTCCATTCCATAGATGCTCGGGTAGACGCACCCTAGACGAGCCTGGTGTAGCTCGGCTACACCGCTATCGCCGGGCTGGATGCACACACGGCAGGCGTTGCTAGCGTGGCACCATGACCACCGGTTCCACACGATCGGACTGGTGGAAGTCCGCCGTCTTCTACCAGATCTACCCACGCTCCTTCCAGGATTCGACGGGCAACGGCATCGGCGATCTCACCGGGATCGCGATGCGTCTCAGCTACCTCGCCACGACGCTCGGCGTCGACGCCATCTGGATCTCACCCATCTTCCCCTCCCCCATGGCAGACTTCGGCTACGATGTGGCCGACTACACAGATGTGGATCCGCTGTTCGGAACGATCGGTGATCTCGACACGCTGATCGACGCGGCACACACGCTCGGGCTCAAGATCATCATCGATTGGGTACCGAACCACTCATCTGACCAACACCCGTGGTTCATCGAATCCCGCTCCAGCCTCGACAATCCGAAGCGTGATTGGTACGTGTGGGCAGAACCTGACGAGAACGGAGGGCCACCGAACAACTGGCTGTCGCTCTTCGGTGGGCCCGCATGGACACTGGACGACGCCACGAACCAGTACTACCTGCACTCGTTCCTCCCCGAACAACCTGATCTCAACTGGAGGAATCCCGAAGTCGTAGCCGCGATGCTCGACACGCTCCGGTTCTGGCTCGATCGAGGAATCGACGGGTTCCGCGTCGACGTCGCCCACTTCATGGCGAAGGACCCGCTGATGCGCAGCAACCCGCTTGGCACGGTCAGCCATCCTGGGACCAAAGCACTTGGTGAGTACGACACACACGTGCACATCCACGACAAAGGGCACAAGGACGTCCACACGATGCACGCCCAGATCCGGTCGGTGCTCGAGGAGTACGACGACCGATTCGCTGTCGGGGAGATCCATGAGCCTGACTGGGATCGGTGGGCGGCCTACTTCGGCGAGAACGGAGACGGACTCCACATGCCGTTCAACTTCTCTCTGCTGTGGGCGCCATGGGAGGCGAATGCCTTCAGGGACCGTATCGCAGCACTCGAGTCGGTTCTCCCTCCGGGTGCTTGGGGCAACCATGTACTTGGCAATCACGACGAGCCAAGGTTCGCGACGCGGTTCGACCCCGACCGGGTACGGCCAGCCGCCGTGCTCCTCTTGACGCTCAAGGGAACGCCAACGCTCTACTACGGAGAAGAACTCGGTCTCGTCGACTGTGCGGTGGCGGCACACAACGCCCAAGACCCGTGGGGGAGACAGCACCCGGAACGCAACCGCGACGGATGCCGCTCGCCGATGCAGTGGGACGACACCGACGGCATGGGATTCACCGACGCCACTGCCTCACCCTGGCTGCCGTTCGCTGACCCAACGACCAGTGTCGCGAAGCAACTCACGGATCCTTCGTCGACGTTGACCCTGTACCGTCGCCTCCTGGAGCTCCGCCATGCTACCCCAGCGCTCATGACAGGATCCCAGACGATGCTGACGGACAACGAAACGAACGTCTTGTCGTACAGCCGGTCACACAACGACGAAACGGCGTACGTCGCGATCAACTTCACCGACGCCGTGCAGGCCTACGTGTTTCCAACGAGCGTCACCCAGATCCTCAGCACGACACGGGAGCGCCAGGGTTCGTTCACCCGTGTGATCCTTGAACCGAACGAAGCGATCATCGCCAGATAGCCGCCGTTCAGACGATCGAGGGAACGTATTCGGACAGTCTGCCGAACAATGCGTCTGCAGGCACGACCGTTGTTGCACCGAGACTCGAGAATCTGACGGAATCCAGGTCGTCGATGGACTCACCGTAGACGACCACCGTGGCATGACGGGAAGCCGACCGCACGACATCGTCTGCCAGAGGTTCATCCGCACACACGACCGCAGCGACCAGGCCCGCATCCGATGGGAGCACGATCGTCCTGTAGTGGAGTGCCTCGGCTTCTGCCACGAGCGCATCGCGGTCTGCATCTGGACAGAGCAGCCCTATCGCGGGCCCACGGGTCGCATCGACCTGCTGGGCGACAGCCCGCGCCTTTCGAAGACCCCAGCCAACGTGGGCCTCCTGGGCCCTGGCGCCGAGCACCTGGGAGGATCCCGGAGAAAGGGCGTATCCGTCCCATGGAGCGATCCGCACGGCACCCGTTCCTGGCTTGGGCAACGGCGCTCCCGTGAGTGCAAGTGCCCGGTCGATCGGTCTGAGGGCTTCGCGGAACAGCTCGAGCGGGCTCGATGCTTGCGCGACCAGGTCGGTCGCCTCGAAC
>CAYLIR010000203.1:0-3968 GCA_964383515.1 uncultured Acidimicrobiaceae bacterium | reverse complement strand
ATCCGTTGGACGTCAGCAGCTCTCCGTCCGTATCCCGGACTGCGTTGACCCACTTGGTGGTACCGAAACCCCAGCCGAGGTACACCTGGTCCGTGGTGGTGTCGTAGAGATTGCACCAGCACCATTGCCGTTCTTCGGGAGAGCTCCGAAGCGCCACCCGTGACGATGCGTAGCTCCGTGAGGCCACAGCCTGGGCCTTGAGCGCTGAGGTCGGCCATGAGTACGGGCTCTCGCCGATACCGAGGGCATAGTCGTCACGGTCGATCTCGACCACGACATGGAATCCGATATCGCCGGGAGCAACCTCGTTCGTGTCGTCTGGACGAACATGGAGCGTGCCTCTGCTGTAGGCGCACTCGCGAGCACTCGGGGACCGATAGTGGGTGCATTCCTCTCCTGCATCCGGAGAATCGGCGTACCACACCTTGTCGATGACGACACGCATCGTCGGGCTTGCCACCCATCCGTCCCATTCGAGGTCGATCGCACACGACCCGATCTCCGACGTGAACGATCCACTGGAAAAGGTGCACTGCCGATTGCCTCCGAGTCCACCCGTGTCGTTGACGAGCCCGATGTACTCGATCGTCACCGAGTCCCCGTTGCCGAGCGTGACGGACTCATCACCCCGTGTGACGGTGACCGGTACCGGGTTGGCGACGATCTGCTTCGCGGTGAGGACGACCTTGATAGCTTCCTGCTCAAGGTTGACCCAGTAGCTCTCTGGCGTGAATCCCTGCGTGAGCGATGCGCCCGTATAGTACGAAGACAGGATGCTGCCGTACCCCCTGCCCGCGATCGCCTGGGCGTACGCTCCGTACTGGCTCATCCCGACACCGTGGCTCCATCCTGATCCGGAGATGACGACGTCCGATGTGGCAAGAAGGCGAGATGACGTGCCCGCGAACTCCTCGGGAGCGATGGCCTGTTCGGCCTCTTCGGACTCTTCCGCGATGGCAGGGCCCGATCCTGACGGTTCAGGCTCGGTCCACGGAGCAACGTCGGCATCGGTCAGGACAACATCTGTATCGGGTTCGACGGCGTTCGCAGCAGGCGTGAGCATGGCGGCCGCAAGCAGTGCGGACATCGTTATGGCGGACATGCGTTTCATGGATTCTCCTCACGGAAGTGCCAGTCCGCCCTTTTCCCGACACAACGCTTCTTCGTGATTCGCCCGGGATTGTATGTATCGCTCCCCTATACCGAACCGACCCAGGAAGGCTCGGACGAGGATGCATTGCGATCGACTGCTCGGGCGCATATCACAAGAAATGCTACTCCGGCGTCCCCAAGAAGTGGTGGATTCCGCTGCTAGGACGTGCTGTGCCCGGGCTGCTGCAGATCTGGCAACCGAGGCTTCGACCGTCCCGCAGCGATGCGATCCCGCCTGTCTGCGACGAGTTGGTCACGTTGGGCCATGGCGTCCTCAAGCGCAGCCCGGAACGCGGCGATCGCCTCTCCCGCCGCGTGGTCACCGAAGTGGTAGGACCTCCATCGCTGTCTCCCATGCCTGTATGGATCCGTATCGAGCGCCTCATGGACCATGTCCACAACGGCACCGAGCGTGCCCGCCGTGAGGACATGGCCAGCATGGAGCGCCGACTCCACCGACCGATCCGCGGGGACATGGCCTGGGTCGGTGACGATATACGGCCGGTTCGTTTCGAGGAAATCGACCACAACAGCCGATACATCGGCGATGAGGACATGTGCCGCGCCCATGAGGTCGGTGAACGGTGTTTCCACGTCGACCCGAGCCGATCCGGGCGCTGCAGCGATCATCGAGCGAATCTCTTGGTCGGCATTCCGCACATCGAGGTCGTGGCGACCGGTGAAGGGGTGCGGCCTGTAGATGAGGTCGAGGTCCGGATCGTCGATGATGTCCCGCACGATCGATGCACCGAACACATCGACAGATGTGTAGCGCATCCCCTCGATGTCCCCCTCGTACGTCGGCGCGTACAGAACAGTGGCGCGCCCAGGTAGGACGACGGACCTGTCCACAACATCGAACTGTGGCCTACCCACCTTGACGAGCTTGGATATGTCGAACTCGAGAAGGTTCGTCTCCAACCTGTCGACTGCAGCATCGCCGGCAACGAAGACCCTGTCGTAGGCCTTCGACTGGTTCGATGCCATATATACCTTGTCGCTCTCACCATGGCCGATGTGGATGTGGAGCTGATCCGTGAACCGGAGCGACTGGTAGTTGTCACTGCGATGGTGCACGTACAGGATCAGCTTGACATCCGCACTCTGCACGATCTGAGCGAACAACGGATACCCGCGGGCGTACACGACCGGGAGGGTTGTGCGTGTCGCGAGCATGTCGAAGACACTCGGATCGCGCACAACGACGGTCACCGGCTTGTCAAGGGCGAGAGCCTCGATGACGGGAAGCCATCCTTCGAGTTGGTACAGGCTCTCGGGCGGCCCTGGGAAGTGCAGGACGATGTCCGGGTCACCGGGAAGCCTACGCCCGGCAAGCACGTCCTTGTCGTCGATGTTCACGGCATCAGGGGCGTCTGCATAGGATCTGAGACGTGCCCTCATCTTGTCGTAGAACCTGATGCCGCGTCGTGCAAGGTGGTGACTCATGGTGCAAGGAGCTTAGAATCGCTCGTGTTCCCGTCGCAGGAGGAGTGTTCGTGCGTATCGTCCTATTGGCCGCAGGCGTTGGGTCGCGCCTCGGCAACCCCGACCCGAAACCTCTCACCCCACTCTCAAGCGGCGAGAGCATCCTTGGGCGGGCGACACGCCTGCTTGCTGCAGCGTTCCACGAGGACTATCTCGTCGCCGTCGTCGGCTACAAGAAGGACCTCATCATGGAGGAATTCCCCGATCTCCTCTATGTGTACAACCGCAACTACGGCAACACCAACACATCCAAGAGCCTGCTGCGCGCCCTCGTGCTCACCAAGGATGAGCCCGTGTTGTGGCTCAACGGTGACGTTGTGTTCGACGAGTCGGTGCTTGAGCTCGTCACCGCTGCGATCGCACAGGATCGATCCTTCGTGTGCGTCAACACGGCCAAGGTCGGCGAAGAAGAAGTCAAGTACGACGTGGACCCAGATGGCTTCATCCGCACGATCTCGAAACAGGTCACCGATCCGCTCGGCGAAGCTGTCGGCATCAACTACGTCACATCACGCGACAAGCCTGCGCTGATCCGCAGGCTGCGCGAATGTGAAGACCAGGACTACTTCGAACGGGGCATCGAACTCGCTATCGAACACGACGGCATGCGGGTGATGCCCATCGACATCTCTGCATGGAACGTCATCGAGATCGACTTCCAGGAAGATCTCGATACGGCGCGACAGACGTTCTAGCTCCCCCTCAGCGAGGTCGGCGGGACACGTTCACAGCCACCCCTGGTCCTTGAGAGCGTCGATGGTACGTCCCGCTGCCTTCCCATCATCGTTCGGACAGTACTCGGCACGGAACGCCTCGTACCTTCGCGTGTACGTGCCGCTCCATGAGTCGAGGTCCGCGATCGCCGCGATGACGGCATCAGATGTGCGCACGACGGGGCCAGGCAGCTCCTTTTCGTAGTCGAGGTAGAAGCCCCTGAGATCATCGCGATAGTGTTCGAGATCGTGTGCGAAGAAGACCATCGGCCTCCCCGTCGCTGCGAAGTCGAAAAGAACGGACGAATAGTCGGTCACGAGCACGTCGGTCACGAGCAGCAGCTCCGAGATGTCACCGTACCTGCTGACATCTGAGCCGACGCCCTCGAGCGCGGCGGCGAGCCTCGGGTTCCTCTTCACGAACAGGTGTGTGCGCACAAGCAAGAAGTACTCGTCTCCAAGCGCCGCTCCGAACGACGCGACGTCGAGAGCAAGGTTGCGGGACTGCTTCACCCCACTCCGATCGTCGTCTCTGAATGTCGGTGCGTACAGAACGATCTTCTTTCCTCTGGGCACGCCGAGGCGCTCGCGGACCGTGTGGGCGCGGTTCGTGTCGTC
>CAYLIR010000202.1:0-3973 GCA_964383515.1 uncultured Acidimicrobiaceae bacterium | reverse complement strand
CGCGTCCAGGGGCCGGATGAGGCGATCTCCCAGCTGCATCGACTTTTCGCCACTATGAATGATCCGTGGTGCAACCAGGTCTTCTAGACACATCCGGTGCTACGCACAGTCGCCGACTGTCCGATTCGCGATAGTCCGACGACGGTTCGGCAACGGAGCGAGTTGTAGTGGTATGAGTTGTGGCTCACCCGGGGGGCCTGTTTTCACCCATTCCCATTCGCAGCCCCCCGGGGGGGAGTTGCACAGAGTCCCTCGAGCCAAGCCACGGAGCAGGCGGCGGCAGGGAATCCGTGTGTAACCAATGGGAATACGAGTACACTTGTTTCACCTAGCCGCGTAGTGCAATCTCGTGAGGAGTGAACGTGACCACTGTTGACATCGATCTCGGCAACTATCAACTCGGATGGTCCGACGAGGAGGACTACGTGTTCAAGCCGGAGAAGGGCTTGGATGAAGAGCTCATCCGCACGATGTCCTCGATGAAGAAGGAACCTGAGTGGATGCTCGACTTCCGTCTCAAGTCCTACCAGCGTTTCCTCAACAAGCCCACACCCACGTGGGGTGGTGGTGGCAAGCTCGACGAGATCGACTACGACGACATCTACTACTACATCAAGCCGACAGAGGGCCAGGCGAAGGACTGGGACATGGTTCCCGACTCCATAAAGGAGACCTATGAGAAGCTCGGTATCCCCGAAGCTGAGCGCAAGTACCTCGCTGGTGTGACAGCACAGTACGAATCCGAGGTCGTGTACCACCGCAACCGTGAGGACCTGGCAGAACTCGGTGTGCTGTTCTGTGACATGGACACGGCGGTGCGGGAGTACCCCGAGCTTGTCCAGGAGCACTTCGGCACGGTCATCCCGCCGAACGACAACAAGTTCGCTGCCCTCAACTCTGCAGTATGGTCGGGTGGGTCGTTCATCTACGTGCCACCAGGCGTACATCTCGAAGAACCGCTCCAGGCGTACTTCCGGATCAACGCAGAGAGCATGGGCCAGTTCGAGCGAACGCTGATCATCGTAGATGAAGGGGCGTTCTGCCACTACGTCGAGGGTTGCTCGGCTCCGACCTACACCAGGGACTCGCTCCATGCTGCTGTCGTGGAGGTCGTCATCAAAGAGGGAGGCAGGTGCCGGTACACGACCATCCAGAACTGGTCGAACAACGTCCTGAACCTCGTCACGAAGCGCGCAGCCGCGTACAAGAACGCGACGATGGAGTGGATCGACGGCAACCTGGGATCGGGGCTCACGATGAAGTATCCAGCGGTGTGGCTCATGGAAGAGGGCGCCCACGGCGAGGTGCTCTCCATCGCGTTCGCCAACACAGGCCAGGTCCTCGATGCAGGGGCAAAGATGGTCCATGTAGCGCCGAACACGACCTCGCTGATCACGTCGAAGTCGATCAGCAAGGGCGGCGGGCGTTCTGCGTATCGCGGCCTTGTGCGGGTCGAAGAAGGCGCAGACAACGCGAGGTCGTATGTGATGTGCGATGCGCTCCTCCTTGACGAGAACTCGCGGTCCGACACGTACCCGTACATGGAGATCGAGGAGTCCAATGTGGATATCGGTCACGAGGCGAGTGTGTCGAAGGTCGGAGAGGACCAGCTTTTCTACCTTATGAGTCGCGGGCTCACCGAGGCGCAGGCAACGGCGATGGTCGTTGCAGGGTTCATCGAGCCGATCGTCCGTGAGCTGCCTATGGAGTACGCGGTCGAACTCAACAGGCTCATCGAACTCCAGATGGAAGGTTCGATCGGCTGACCTGGCCCTCGATCTGTTGCCATGATCCGCTGCGGTGCCGGTAGTCTGTCGCTTCATGCGTATCCGAATCGCTGAGTGCACCGTCCGATACGAAGGCAGGCTGTCTGCGTATCTTCCCCCTGCCACGCGTCTGGTGATGGTGAAAGCCGATGGATGTGTCGCTGTGCACGCAGACGGCGGTGCGTACAAGCCGCTCAACTGGATGAACGCCCCGAACACGCTGAGCGATGACGGCGACACGTGGACGGTGACCAACCCCAAGGGGGAGAAGCTCATCATCGAGTTCGCCGATGTCCACTTCGAGACCGCACTTGAGATGGGGGAGGACCCAGGGTTGGTGAAAGACGGCGTCGAACTCGAACTCCAGCGGCTCCTCGCTGAACGTACAGAGACCTTCGGTGCAGGCGTTGAGCTGATCCGGCGCGAGTACCCGACGCCCATCGGCCCCGTTGACCTGCTGTGTCGGGACGCGGACGACGGGACCATCGCTGTCGAGGTCAAACGCCGGGGAGAGATCGACGGCGTTGAGCAACTGACTCGCTATCTCGATTTCCTGAATCGCGACACCAGGCTCGCTCCAGTACGCGGCATATTCGCCGCCCAATCGATCAAGCCGCAGGCGAAACTGCTGTGCGAGGATCGAGGCATCGCGTGGGTCGAAGTCGACTACGACATGTTGCGCGGCACGGACTCAGACGTGATGCGGCTCTTCTAGCTGTGCACGGGTCCTGTGCTAGAGCAGGCTCTCGAGCCCATGCACGGGTGACGCGTTGCGAAGCCGAGCCAGCGCCCGGATCTCGATCTGGCGGACCCGTTCACGTGTGACACCGAGCTGTTCGCCAACATGTGAGAGGGTGCGTGGCGGCTGTGCGTCGAGTCCGTACCTGAGGACGAGGACGATGCGTTCGCGTCGATCGAGCAACGCGATCGCTTTCGCTAGCTCATCGGAGCGAGCAGCATCGGAGATGCGTGCGAAAGGATCTCCGGCGCGTTCGTCGGTCACGAAGTCTCCAAGCTCGGCGTCGCCGTCCTCGCCGACCTTCTTGTCGAGTGAAACCGTGTCTCTTGGCACGCGCAACGCGGTGCGGACCTTGCCTTCGTCGAGTCCGCTTGCCTCGGCGATCTCGGCGATCGTCGGCATGCGATGGAGGTATTCACCGAGTGTCATCTGTGTTTCGCGGACAGTTCGCACAACATCGGCGATATGGACGGGAAGTCGGATCGTGCGGGCATGGTTTCCCAGGCCGCGGGTGATCGCTTGGCGGATCCACCATGTCGCGTACGTTGAGAACTTGAACCCCTTGCGCCAATCGTACTTCTCGACCGCTCTGATGAGGCCGAGGTTGCCCTCCTGGATCAGGTCGAGCAGCTCGAGCCCTCGTCCTGTGTATCGCTTGGCGATGGAGACAACGAGCCGCAGGTTGCACCGGATGAACTGGCGTTTCGCGTGCTCGGCATCGCGTACGTGGCGCATGAGCTCGACGCTCCGCTCAGGTCGGAGGTTCTCCGAAGAGCGGAGCTCGGTCTCTGCGATGGTTCCCTGTTCGATCGTCCTGGCGAGGCGAATCTCGTCCTCGCTCGCGAGCAGTGCATGGTCCGAGACCGCCTCAAGATAGATACCTATCGCATCGGACGTTGTCGTCTCTCTTCGAACAAGTACCATGGATCCCCCGGTTGCTGTGGTGGCGCACGCTCCACAAGCGCGGTTGGAAGATATCACCATGTGCCGAGACAGGCAAGACAGTTCTACTATTTCAGGGTTCTCCCCGACCTCGACCCTGACGATAGGTACCCATAGATGAGGCGCTCGATCCCGCTGGTTGTCGCTGTGCTCAGCATCGCTGTTTCGTCGTGCGCCGGTGCGCTGAGCATCGCGCCTGGCGACGCGGTGGTGCCGCCTGAACTCGGTGCACCGACGATCGCGATCACGGTCCTTGCTGCAGACGATCTGGGGCCGCTCGCCGCAACGGTGCTAGCCGATGGGGCGGAGGTTCTGGGATCCGGGCAGGGAGAGCCCGTGGTGGCCTGGGAGGGAGAGCCTATCGATGTGGTGGTCTCTGCAGACGGCTTCCGACCTGCTGAGGTGACGATCGATGAGTATCCCGATGCCGGCCGCAAGGAGGTCCGGCTCGAGCCGGTGGTTCTCAGCGGCCGCGTGACCACAGATTCCGGGCGACCGCTCCCGGGGGCGGTTGTCGTCCGCGGTG
>CAYLIR010000201.1:0-4002 GCA_964383515.1 uncultured Acidimicrobiaceae bacterium | reverse complement strand
GTCTGTTGCGCTTGCACAACCTGCGGCCACAATCGCCAGGGACAGCCCGACAAGAAGCGTTCTGTTCATACGTCGCCCTCCGTCTCTGACACTGTGACGTTCGCAGAGCCTG
Source organism: uncultured Acidimicrobiaceae bacterium (assembly GCA_964383515.1). Lineage (GTDB taxonomy): Bacteria > Actinomycetota > Acidimicrobiia > Spongiisociales > UBA5794 > JAMBLL01. The sequence continues at coordinate 3,890 of CAYLIR010000201.1, read as the reverse complement.
TCAAGTTCCCGATTCTATGATGATCACATAGAACCCTCCGAAACCGTCAGGATCGATGAGCGCTTCGAGTTCGATGCGCTGTGACCGATCGACGAGCTGTTCCATGACCTCGCCTGCACCCGCGTGGCGACGTTCGTCGACGGAGAGATCGTCGATACGGGCCCCAATGCCCATCTCCATCAGGAACGATCGCTGGGTGCGCATCGTAGTGGTGGCATCGAACGGTCGCGCGAATACGTCGAGCGCGGTCGCGTTCACGTCCACGGTGATATCCGTCGCCCCCGGATGTGCGAGCCAGTCGTGTCCGGTGCGGTTGGCCTTGTAGGTCCGCACGACCGACCCCACATCTCTTCGTGCAAGGTCGTCAGCCGATGCCGCATAGTCGATGACACACAGCGACACGCGGGGGAACCGACGGAGCACACCCTCGACGAAGAGCCGCGCAGCGATCTGCGCTGTGACGACAGCGCCGATCGGCACCGACGTGAACACCGCAGCGCACCAGTCTGTCACGATCGAGCGAGCTGGTACGTCGACGAGTGTGAGATCGCCGTCCCGGACATCGACCGCGATCTCATCCCATCCCTCCGCGGTGCGTCGCACGAGGGCGGCGGGAAGATTGTCGAGAACCTCGTTTGCGAGGACAACGGCGTCAACCTGTTTCGGAAGCTCGTCGAAAGATGCGACGACGCGCCCGCCAGGGAGCTCCGCTGCGATGCGCTCGCGTGCAGACGCGGACACTTCGATCGCGTACACGTCACGACCGGCGGCAAGCCAACCCGGTGCGATCTCGCGGAGGAGAGCCCCCGAGCCTGCCCCGACCTCGACGAGGATCGGTGAACGATCCTTGGCGACCTCGGCGGCCCATCGCCCAACAAGCTCCGAGAAGTGGCGACTCACCTCGGGGCTCGTCACGAAGTCGGCGCCCACTCCCGGACGAACCTTCCCCGCACTGAAGAAACCGGTGTGCCGACTGTAGAGGCACAGGTCCATGTAGACATCGAAGTACATGGGCCCTTCGGCTGCGATCCGGTCGATGATCTGGTCGCGCAGGTCTCGTGTGCTTTCGGCCTCGCTCGCCACGAGGTGTTGGTAGTCCTGCTGTGTGTTCACATCGATCGGCCGGTCTCCCGCAACGGCTAGCGCGAACCGCTGGTCGTCGTCGAGGGCAGCAAAGAAAGGCCACAGGGCCTTCGTACCTGAGAGATGGCTGATCGCCTCAATGCCTTCGGGTGTGAACGCTATGGGATGGCCAGGGCCGTTGTCGTACACCGTCCATCCGCACATGGCGCCAGAGGCGGCAAGCCCATCACAGAGCGCCGCGATCGTTGCAGGATCTACGGTCGGCATGTCCGCGAGGAGCACGACCGCAGCATCGTGGTCGTCGAGTGCGTGCAACCCCACGAGAAGGGACGACATGTTCCCGCTGCTCGGATCGGGATTGTTGACGATGCGTGCTTGCGACCCGACCGCCGCGGCAACCGCTCGGGCATGGTTGCCCACGACCACAACGATCGGGGCGAGGCCCGCTGTGTGCGCAGCATCGATGACCGAGCCGACAAGCGTCGTTTCTCCGAACGCCAGTGCAGGCTTGGCTTCCCCCATCCGGGTGGCTTCGCCTGCGGCGAGGATCACTGCTCCGCATCGACGGTGCTCTGGCGGGTGCCTGTTCTTCACAGGCGCCAGCCTATCGGACTACGCGAGCACGTCCTCGAGCGCACGCTTCACGTACACCGCAGCAAGGTGCCTGCGATAGTCCACCGTCGCGTAGAGGTCTTCGAGCACGGTCACATCGTCGGTCGCATGCGCAGATGCTGCCTCGATCGCGTCAGCAGAACCATCAGAACCGATGATCGCTGCGGCTGCGCCATCTGCGAGATACGGTTTCGAGCCGACACCCGTCACCGCGACGCGCGCATCTACGATGTCGCGATCGGGCCTATCGACCCAGGCTGCGACCCCAGCGATCGGATAGTCGGACTCTCCCCCGCGTCTACCGAGCTTTCGGTACACGGACGCACCGCCCTTGGGGATCTTGATCCCGACGAGGATCTCGTCTGGTTCGAGCGCTGATGCCAACGTGTCCACGAAGAAGTCCGCTGCGGCTATCTCCCTGGTGCCACGCACGGACTCGGCGACCATCGTGGCGCCAAGCGCGAGTATCGCCGCGGGCTGGTCCGCAGCAAGGTCCGCGTGGGCGAGCGATCCACATGTAGTCCCCTGATTGCGGACCTGGATGTCGGCGGTCGATGCCGCAGCCTGAGACAACGCGGTTGCATGGCGAACTACGAGCGGATCTGTTGCCGTAGTCCCGTGCTTCACGAGTGCCCCTATCTCGATGTGGTCCCCCTGATCGGTGATCGTGTCGAGACCGGGTATTCGGGAGATGTCGATGACCGTTCCTGGACGGACAAGGCGCGCTTTCATCAGCGGGATGAGGCTCATCCCGCCGCTGAGGATCTTCGCATTGTCGAGTGTTGCAAGCGCCTCGACCGCTTCCGACATGAGCGAGGGAACCACGTAGTCGAATTTCGATGGGTACATGGTTACTCCTTTGCGTCCTGGATCGCTTGCCACACCCGCTTGGGTCGCAGCGGCATGTCGATATGTCTGACACCGAAGTGGCTGAGCGCGTCGACCACTGCGTTGACGATCGTCTGTGCAGACCCGATAGTGCCTGCCTCTCCGATCCCCTTTGCACCGAGCGGATTCACATCGGTGGGCGTCACCGTGCGGTCGAGCGAGAACATCGGAAGGTTCCCTGCGGCTGGGAGCGGATAGTCCACGAGCGAGCCTGTGAGAAGGTTCCCGAAGTCGTCGTACACGGCTTCTTCGAACAGTGCCTGCGCTACTCCCTGCGCGATTCCGCCATGTACCTGGCCATCGACGATCATCGGGTTGATGACATTGCCGCAGTCGTCGGTCGCCCAGTACTCCAGTAGATCGACGTCCCCCGTTTCCGGGTCAACCTCGACGAGAGCAAGATGCGAACCGAACGGCCACGTCGCATTCGGCGGGGAGAACACGACCGAGGACTCGAGCCCCCCTTCCATGCCCTCGGGAAGCGTGTGCGGCTGATACGCCGACTCGGCGATCTGCCCCCAGCCAACCGTCCTGTCTGGAGAACCGGCGACGTGTGCGCCACCGTCAGCGAAGCGAATGTCTTCGGGTGCGGCTTCGAGGAGGTGCCCGGCGATCGCAGACGCTTTCTCCCTGACGCGGTGCGTTGCCTCGTAGGTGGCTGAGCCGTCCACAGCGAGCGACCGAGAGCCGAACGTTCCTATGCCCATCGGCGAGTCGTGGGAGTCGCCATGGTGGACCTCGATGTCATCCATGGGGATGCCGAGGCCATCCGAGACGATCTGGGCCCACGTCGTTTCATGGCCCTGTCCGCTTGGCCCTGTGCCGATCGTCACGGTGCATGTACCGTCTGGTTGCACCCTGACGACCCCGGATCCGTTGAACGCTGCGGGGAGGCCGTAGCCACCCCAGGAGAAACCGAGGCCTGCGAGCGCCGATGGCCCGAACCCGCACACCTCGACGTAGGTGCTCAGGCCGAGGCCGAGCAATCTGCCCTCTGCGCGCGCCGCGTCTCGCTTGGCTTTCAGCTCCTCGTACCCGACCCTCTCGAGAAGGGCATCGAGGTTCATCTCGTAGTCGCCGGTGTCCATCGTCAACCCGATGGCGGTCGTCACTGGGAAGTCCTCGGGCTTCCAGTAGTTCGCCTTGCGCACGTCTGCCGGATCCATCCCTATCTCCCTGGCGAACGTGTCGATGATGCGCTCGAGGTAGTAGGCGGCCTCCGGCCGCCCGGCACCGCGATACGCGTCGGTCGATGGCGTGTTCGTCCCGCCACAATGCAACGCGTACGAGGTAGGGATGTCGTACTG
>CAYLIR010000200.1:0-4006 GCA_964383515.1 uncultured Acidimicrobiaceae bacterium | reverse complement strand
ATGCCCGTGCCATCAGCTCACCCGTCGACGTGACATCATGGAAACTGAACGCCATGCGTTGCACGTGGGTGAAGATCCTGTTGCGGATGTCAGCCTCTGCCCGGTAGGAGAGCTTGAAACCGAAGTACCTGCGCATAGCAATGCCCACAGCCTGGATCGCACCTGCGACGACGATGGCGATGAGCACAGGCCACACCGCCGACATGTCCGAGGCGATCACCCTGTCGATCACCACACCGACCAGGTACGGGATCGTAACGACCATCGCCATCCACGCGAGGGCGCCGACGATGGATATCGCCGCTATGGATCGGTAGCTATCGAGCAGCCTCCCGAGGAGGTTCACTCCCCTGCGAAGATCCTTGAGACTCGACTGTTCCGTCTGCATCCTCTGGAGCGTACCGGTGGTGCGAAGAGTCCCAAGCCTCCCAAGCCGAGGTGACGAGTATCGGAACAGCGACCACCGTCACCCCTACGAAATACAGCAAAACGAGGATGACCCCGAGCACGCCAAAGGCCGCACCGGCCGAGAGGGAATCCTCAGGGACCAGCGTGAAGGCGAGCCATCCACCAGCGATGAGAGCGACTTCGACGGCGAGGGCGACAGCCGCCGTGTGCGGCACCGGATACGGTGGGCCGAACCGGTATATGGCCCACAGCATTCCGAACACCCAGACCGCGATGAGCGCGGTCAGCGAGAACTGTCCGAGGGACACCGTCTCTCTGCCGAAAGCGGAAGCGACCGCATCCCCGAGGCTCTCTCCAAAGAGCAGCAACGAATACCCGACAAGCACGGACACCCCTGCGCCGACCGTGACGAGAACTCCAACCGCTTTCGATCGCAGGTAGCCGCGCTCATCTGGGACGGCCTGGACGAGACGGAGCGACTTCTGCACGGCAGTGACCGCCCGGGAACCAGACCACAAAGCCACCACTATCGACAGGATCAGCACGATGGTGTCTCCTGAACCGACTGGAGATGCTGAGGGGTCGAAGATACCCGTGATGAATCCTGCGATATCGGGAGGCAGCGTTGCGTTGATCAGGCCATCGATGCGATCGGTGACTGTTTCGGAAAGGCCGAGGAGTTTCACCATCGACACGAACGCGACACCGAGAGGAACCAGGGCGAACAGAGAGTTGTACGCGATCGCGGCGCCCATCAGCATGGGGTCTCCCCGGAACCATTCCACGCGGGCGAGCTCCACGAACTTCTTGAAGGTGATCACGATACGCTCCACACGGAGAGCCTAGACCCGGGAGATTTCCACTTCCCACTCCTTGGCTCCGAGAGACAACGGACAACGGGAATCTCCTTCTACACTCGCAACGATGCGCAAGATCGCCATGCTCCTGGTTTCGTTCGGCCTGCTCGCCTCGGCGTGTGTTGCAGGGGTCGACAATGTCATCTCTGCAGACCCCGACGCTATCCCCATAGCGGCATCCCGGCCGCAAACGGAAACAACCACGACCGCACCAGCGCCCATCGGTGACACGACGACGACCACAGCACGCCCCCTGCGACCGACGGGGAAGGTCACGGCCGACACGGTGTTCCAACCGTGGGGAACGGTTGCTGGCCTCACCATGTTCCGCGGCAACCCGACCCGCACGTTCTACGGCACAGGCCCGGTGCCGCGGTCAGCGCCAAGACAACTGTGGCGCTACCCCGACCACGCCATGGAAGGCGCGTCCCCCGTCGGTCGCGAGGCCAAGGTATGGTCGGGAACAGGGTGGACCGGGCAGCCTGTCGTCTATGAGCGAGAAGACGGCAAGACGGAGCTCATCTTCGGCGCGTACGACAAGAGGATCCATTTCGTCGATGCTGCGACAGGCAAGGATCTCCGGGAGCCCTTCGAGATGGGCGACATCATCAAGGGCAGCGTCACCCTCGATCCCGACGGCTACCCGCTCCTGTACACAGGCTCACGCGACCCCCGATTCCGCATCCTCGCCCTCGATGGCCCAACGGTGCGCGAAGTGTGGTCGTTGCATGCGCGGGCAGTCGAAGGCATCTGGAACGATGACTGGGACTCCAACCCTGTGGTCGTCGATGACATGCTCTATGAGGGAGGAGAGAACGCCTGGTGGTTCGCCATCAAGCTCAATCGCGGGTACGACACTGCAGGCAATGTCACGGTCGACCCTGAGATCGTATGGAAGACGCGGGCATGGTCCGATGAGTTGCTCAAGGAGATCGGGCGTGACCAGTCCATCGAGAACTCGACAGTGGTCTTCGAGGACAAGGCGTATTTCACGAACAGCGCGGGACGGGTTCAGGGTATCGATATCTCCAACATCGAGAACGGCAACGCGAAGGTCTTCTTCGACTTCTGGACAGGTGACGATACGGATGCAACGATGTCCGTCGACGACAAGGGATTCCTGTATGTCGTATCGCACGCCGACCACGAAAAGGACAGCAACCTGTCAGCACGTCGTGTACGCGACATCGGCTCGCTCATGAAGCTCGACACGTCGATACCAGCAACCGATCTGCAGAGCACGGCGCCGATCGTCTGGAGCCTCGAGCTGCCTGGCGAACGCGGCCAGTCCACCGGGGCATGGGCCACCCCTGCGCTACATCCCGCGGGCTTGATCTTCGTCGCATCGGACGCCGGGAAGCTCATCGCAGTCGATACGGACACGGGTGAGAAGGTCTGGGAAGACGATATCGGCGTCAACGCCTGGTCATCCCCCGTGATCGCCGACAACACCCTCGTGATCGCGGTCAACTGCTTCACCAAGGACAAGGGGCTCCGTGCCTACGATCTCTCTGACCCGCGGAATCCCGTGGAGCTTTGGACAGTTCGGGCAACAGACGGATGCATCGAGTCGACCCCAGCGGTGTGGAACGGGAACATCTACGTCGGCTCCCGCGACGGGTACCTCTACGCCTTCGGGAAGTGATGCGAGCAGGTGCGGAGCGACGGGGCGCATGAGCGCAGGCTGACGCAGATATCGCCTCTATCGCCGAATAGACCGACCGGGCTCACCCCATCAGGTGACTCCGTGGAGGGCACCGCCATCGACATGGAGCGTTGCGCCGGTGATGTACGAGGCGGCTTCCGAGACGAGGAACGTTGCAGCCGCCGCGAACTCGTCTGGTTCACCGTACCTGTGCAACGGGATGCGTCGGTTGTTGTCTGCACGCACCTCAGCTATCGGTATCCCTGTGCGACGGGATGTCGCCGAGTCGAGCTCGTCGAGACGCTCCGTGGCGATGCGGCCGGGGATGAGATGATTGACCCGTATCCCATCACCAGCCCAGTCGTTTGCGAGAAGCTTCGCCAGGCTTGCCACACCAGCTCTGAACACTGACGACATCGCGAGAGAGCCGATCGGTTCACGGACCGACATCGATGTCAGGAACAGCATCGTACTGCCAGGGCCGAGGTGGGGCTTGCTCGCCGTCGCGAACGCCATGGCGGACCGCAACGTCAGGATGTAGGCATCATCCCAGTCTTGAGGCGTCGTCTCGTCGAAGAACCGCTGCGGCGGCCCGCCTGCATTCGGCACAACGATGTCCACGCCTCCCATCCTGGCTGCTACATCGTCGATCCATGCGCGCACGGCGCCCGCATCGGTGACATCCACCTGCGCTGCCGTGACGGTTGCCCCCGTATCGTGCGCGATCGAACGCGCGGTGGCCTGTGCATTCGGGAGCGACCGCGACGAGACTTCGACGATGCATCCCTCGCTTGCGAGGGATCGAGCGATCGCTGCCCCGAGCCCCCGCGAGGCTGCGGCGACTACAGCCCGTTTCCCTGAGAGTCCGAGTTCCATGCCTCCACCCTACCTGGCAGCGAAACCCCGCTGGATCGCAACACGATCGTGTTTCCCGTTGCTGAGCAGCGGGATGCTCCCCACTTCGATGCGTTTCGGTATCGCATGGGCTGGAAGAGCGGCCGATAGCTCGGCGACCATCTCGCCGGAACGTCGTTACGGCGTGAGGTGCACGCGCGCACAGAGCACCGTGCCCCCATCGGGGTCCGGGGAGCCGCCC
>CAYLIR010000199.1:0-4023 GCA_964383515.1 uncultured Acidimicrobiaceae bacterium | reverse complement strand
ACGCGTCGAAACCGTTCATCGTGCGGTACCCGTCTGAGTACTCGCCCGAGATCACCACGCAACTCCGGGATTCTGGTGTCTCGTTCACCGTGGACAGCGAGAACCCTTCGGTGTTCGAATGGTTCCTCACGACGATCCTTCCCTACATCCTCATCTTCGGTGTGTTCATCTTCATCATCATGCAGATGCAGGGCGGCGGCAACCGCGTCATGCAGTTCGGCAAGTCCAAAGCGAAACTTGTCAGCAAGGACACACCGAAGGTCACGTTCGATGACGTTGCTGGCGCAGCAGAAGCAGTCGAGGAACTCGAAGAGATCAAAGAGTTCCTTGCCCACCCCCAGAAGTTCAGGGCGATGGGAGCCAAGATCCCCAAGGGCGTTCTGCTCTACGGTCCGCCCGGAACAGGCAAGACCCTGCTTGCACGTGCGGTCGCAGGTGAGGCAGACGTTCCGTTCTATTCGATCTCTGGCTCCGATTTCGTCGAGATGTTCGTCGGCGTCGGTGCCTCACGTGTCCGGGATCTGTTCGACCAAGCAAAGCAGAACGCTCCATCGATCGTGTTCATCGACGAGATCGACGCGGTTGGGCGCCACAGAGGTGCTGGGCTCGGCGGAGGCCACGACGAACGTGAGCAGACACTCAACCAACTCCTCGTCGAACTCGACGGTTTCGATGTGAAGTCCGGCGTGATCGTCATCGCATCGACGAACCGGCCTGACATCCTCGACCCCGCCCTGCTGCGCCCCGGGCGTTTCGACCGGCAGATCGTCGTCGATAGGCCAGACCTCAAGGGACGCGAAGAGATCCTGCGTGTCCATGCCAAGGGCAAACCGCTCGCTCCGGACATCGACCTCAAGGTCCTTGCTCGCCAGACGCCCGGGTTCACCGGCGCAGACCTCGCGAACCTCATCAACGAGGCTGCGCTGCTCGCAGCCCGCACCGACAAGGACGTCATCTCGATGGAAGAGCTCGAGGAGGCGATCGAGAGAGTCATCGCAGGGCCCGAGCGCAAGTCGAGGATCATGTCCGATGAGGAGAAGCGGATCACGGCGTACCACGAAGGCGGCCACGCACTCGTCGGATACGCATTGCCGAATGCCGATCCGATCCACAAGGTCACCATCATCCCACGTGGGCGCGCAGGCGGGTACACCATGGCGCTTCCGGTGGAAGACAAGTACTACGTGCGGCGGTCTGAGCTGATCGACCAACTTGCGATGCTCCTCGGGGGACGCACGGCTGAAGAACTGATCTTCATCGATCCGACCACCGGTGCATCCAACGACATCGAGAAGGCGACATCGATCGCCCGCAAGATGGTCATGGAATACGGGATGAGTGACAAGCTCGGCCCGCTCCAGTACGGCAAGCCGGAAGCAGAAGTGTTCCTCGGAAGGGACTACTCGAAGAGTCAAGACCTCTCAGACGAAGTGGCTGCAGCAGTGGACGAAGAGGTCCGTTTCCTCATTACCCAAGCCCACGATGAGGCGCGGGCGATCCTTGCCACACATCAAGACGCGCTGCACCGCATCGCCGAAGCGCTCATGGACAGAGAGACGGTCGATGCCAAGGAGGTCGAAGAGCTCTTCCATGACGTTCCGAAATGGGAACACGCCGACGACGGAACGATCAGGCTGAAAGCCCCTGACGGGATCTCGTCGATCACGCCGGGCTATGCCGCGCGAACCGACGGACTGACGTAGCGCCGTGAGGCCCAGTTCTTGGACGATCAGAGGCGGGTCGCTGTCCCTCGCATCTCCACTCATCATGGGGATTCTGAACGTGACACCTGATTCCTTCTCCGATGGAGGGGATCATCTCGACGCGGCGACTGCGATTCAGGCTGGCCTTGCCATGGTCAACGACGGCGCGGCGATCATCGACGTCGGCGGAGAATCCACGCGTCCGGGTTCGAACCCTGTCTCAGTCGGGGAAGAACTCGACAGGATCCTTCCCGTCGTTGCGGGGTTGGTCGCAGGCGGTGCCATCGTATCGGTGGACACGACGAAAGCCGATGTTGCACGTCGGGCGATCGATGTCGGGGCACACATCATCAACGATGTCAGCGCGCTGTCTGACCCGGCGATGGCAGGTGTCTGTGCAGATGGTGGTGTGGGCGTCGTTCTGATGCACATGCTTGGCACCCCAGCGACGATGCAATCGAACCCTGTCTACGACGACGTTGTCGAGGAAGTGGGCGACTATCTTGGCCGCAAGGCAGCGATAGCGATCGCTGCTGGTGTTCCGTGCGGTGGGGTCGCAATCGACCCCGGCATCGGTTTCGGTAAGACGTTCGACCACAACATCGAGTTGATGCAGAACCTCACGGCGTTCACTGCACAGCCGTATCCTGTCGTCCTCGGAACCAGCAGGAAGAGGTTCCTCGGCTCCATCCTCAGGGAATTGCGGGGGCCCACCCCCGCAAAGGACCGCGATGGTGCGACAGCAGCGACGGTCGCCCTCGGTGTCGCTGCTGGCGTTTCCGTCCACCGCGTGCACAATGTTCGCCTTGGGGCCGATGTAGCCCTTGCTGCCAACGCTATGGTGCCCGAGGAGGCGCATGAGTAAGAAATCGACAGGTCTTGAGCCACGCGGGTTCCGCTGGGTCATCAAGGGCAAACTCGCCACATCGGAACGCATCGGAGGCTACGGCTTCCAACACCGACGGGTCCGCAGAGAGGAAGAGGTCATCTGGCTCAGGGATCACGGCATCAACTCGGTCCTCAGCCTGCTTCCCTCCCAGCAGAGCACGAGCGCCTTCGACTCGATCGGTCTCAGGTTCATGTGGTGCCGGGTGTCCGACGACATCGAACCAGAGGAGACGCGGCCCGTGTTCGATGCGTTGTCCCGCATGCTCGCCCCGGCCGGTGCGGTTGTGCTCGTCCATCGAGACACCATCGACGACACACTCGCAGGTCTGCTCGCCGGCTACCTGATCGATACGCGCATGGTCGACGATCCCATCGTCGCCACCGATGTCATCCAGCGCATCCTGGGGAGAGCGATCGGCCCTGAGGGGCGACGCCTCATCCCGTCCACCTGAACGAACGAATGACCCGCGCACACATCGGCATGGGGTCGAACCTCGGTGACAGGGATGCCAACCTCAAGGCAGGCCTCGACGGCATCGCTGCGCTCGGCCAGGTCATCGGCGGATCGTCGATCTACGAGACGGCGCCGGTCGGCGGGGTCGAACAGGGAGCGTTCCTCAACGCGGTCGTCGCCATCGACACGCAACTGGGTGCGAGGGAACTCCTCGACGCGCTGCTCGCTGTCGAAGCGACTCGCAGGCGCACGAGGGACGTTCGATGGGGCCCACGGACACTCGATCTAGACCTGCTGACGTTCGGCGATGCAGTCATCGACGAGCCAGGGATCACGGTTCCGCATCCTGAGATCCGCAACCGCAGGTTCGTCCTCGTTCCACTGAGCCAGGTCGACCCTGGCTTGCGCGATGGCGTCGGCGTGTACGCCGATGCCATCGACGGTCTTCCAGACCAAGACATCAAGCGGATGAGCGGACCACTGCACCCCAACGGGACCCGGTGGCTGAAAGCTCTCGACGATGCGATCGATCTGCGACCCGAAGCAGATGGTTGGGCGTTCACGTGTCATCCCGACTGGGCGAACAGTTCGGGGGACATGTTCGGTGCGTACCTGAGCGCTGTGTCGCTGTTCGCTACGAGCCGCGTGGCCCCCGCAATGGCGCCAGCCTCGTTCATGCATCGTTTCGTCCATCCTGTCCCCGTCGGTTCGAGCGGACATGTCGTCCTTGCCATCGACCGCCACAACGAACGCTCCATCGATGTCGTTGCCACGCTCACCGTCGAGGGCGAGATCGTCGGCCGCGCCGTGGTGAGCGCGGTGGCACAAGCGAAGGATCTCGAAGCGGGGCCCCGCGCTCCTGTCATTTCGGGTATCGAAGCAACGATGTCAAGGACGGAGCTTGCATCTCGGATCGGGTGGGATGTGGGTCTTTCAGCCGCCAGCTGGGGACCTCGGGAGAACTGGGAGGTGCCCGAT
>CAYLIR010000198.1:0-4043 GCA_964383515.1 uncultured Acidimicrobiaceae bacterium | reverse complement strand
GAATCCGAGCGAGGCGAACCCTGCAGCGATCGCACCCGAACTCACGAGTACCGGTGCATGGCCGAGGGTCTTGAGGTCTGCAACCTGGCTCACGACTGCTTCGACGCTCGCCTGATCGATGCGGCCGGCATCTCCGGTGAGGCTCGACGATCCGATCTTGACGACGACGGGCGCCGCTTCCGCCACAGGGCGTCTCATCGGTACTCCTCAGGGATCGTGTCCTGATCCGGATCGAACGTGAAGACGATCGACCCGATGCGCACATCGTCTCCGGCCTCAGCTCCGGCATCGACAAGGGCATCGACGATCCCTGACCGCACGAGACGCTGTGCAACGAACTCAGCCGCATCGGGATCGGTCAGATCCGACAGGTTCACCGCCCTGACGGCTGCTGTTCCTTCGACCACCCACTCGGGGCCGTCTCGACGGATCGTGAAGTCGTCACGCAGCGGCCGGTGTAGGACGAACCCTTCCATCTCAGGTGTCTCCCGGTCAACCTCATCAACGGCGTCCGCTATCGCGTACATGACATCATCGATCCCCTGACCAGTCATCGCCGAGACCATGAACACACCTTCATCCAATCCGAAGTCTGTGGGACTCTCATCGTCGAGAAGCTCAGCCTTGGATACGGCAACGATGGTTCGACGGGCTCGCAAGGCCGGGTCGTGGCGTTCCAACTCACCGAGCAGCACCTCGAGCTGTCGTGCAGGCGGGTCTGTTTGTAGGGAGGAAGGATCGAGCAGGATGACAAGCACGCGGGCCCGTTCCGTGTGACGCAGGAAATCGTGGCCGAGGCCCTTTCCATCCGCAGCACCTTCGACGAGCCCCGGGATGTCGGCAAGGACGAGTTCCCTGTCATCGAGCGAGACGACACCGAGGTTCGGCGTGAGCGTCGTGAACGGATAGTCTGCGATCTTCGGCTTCGCCGCGGATACCCGTGAGATGAGCGTCGACTTGCCTGCGTTCGGGTAACCGATCAGGGCAGCATCAGCGAGCAGCTTGAGTTCGAGCCTGACCTCGACCGCTTCGCCATATTCGCCCTGCTCAGCGAAGGTTGGCGCTTTGCGCCGAGGCGACACGAACGCTGCGTTGCCTTTTCCGCCCTTGCCGCCGTGGGCGACGATGAACTCCTGGCCCACCTCGACGAGGTCGGCCAGGACGGTACCGGAACCGTCCTTGACGACCGTGCCCAGCGGTACCGGAAGCCTGAGATCCTCGCCGCGTCTGCCGTGCTTCGCGTCGCCTTCACCGTGGGTGCCCGATGGTGCCTTCCAGTCTGGATGTCGTTCGTAGCGCAACAAGGTGGGAACGTTCGGATCCGCGACGAGGACGACGTCACCCCCGGCACCGCCCGATCCGCCGTTCGGCTTGCCCTTCGGAAGACCCTTGCGCCGCAGGAACGACGAAACGCCTGCGCCGCCATCGCCGCCTACAGCTCTGAGTATGACACCATCTACGAACATGGAGTGAACCTATCAGTTCTCGGTTCCCCGTTCATGGCGAAATGCCGACGGCTGCCCGTGGGAGAGGGGTTCCTACGCTTCGAGGAGCACAGACACCTGACGACGGCCACGCTTCGAACCGTACTTGACAGTGCCTTCCTTGAGCGCGTAGAGCGTGTCGTCGCTACCGCGCCCGACATTGTCTCCAGGATGGATGCGTGTGCCGCGTTGGCGCACGATGATGGCGCCCGCGTTCACGACCTGACCGTCGAAGACCTTCGGACCGAGGCGCTTCGCATGTGAATCGCGGCCGTTTCGCGATGAACCGCTTGCTTTGGTTTTCGACATCGCTATGCCTCCTCAGTGGCTTCGGGCGTATCGGCGGTCGCAGCATCGTCTGCAGACTTCTTCTTGGCTCTGCCTGGGTCGATCGCGGTGACCTTGATCCTCGAGTACTGCTGACGGTGGCCCATGCGCCTGCGATACCCGGTCTTGTTCTTGTACTTGAAGATGTCGATCTTCGGGCCTGCAGCATCGCCGATGACCTCGACAGTCACCGTCGCCTTGGCGAGCTTCTTCGTGTCGGCAACGACCGAGCCGTCATCGTTGACGATGAGCAGCGGGGTGTATGACACGGTGTCTGTGTTCTTGATGAGTTCCACATCGAGCACGTCGCCCTCATGGACCTTTGCCTGCTTCCCGCCGGCACGGATGATCGCGTACATATTCCTCGGGTAATCTCTTCGAATGTCGGGAACGTGTCTCCCGACGCGGTGAACATAGCACCCTCGCAAGGGCGCGCTAGGAGTCTAGCGAGTCTTGGCATACAGTGGCCACACGACCACTGCCCAGGCCGTTGAATGGCTACTCCTTGGCGTCTTCGGCACCAGCATCATGTGCTGGGATACCTGTTGCTGCCGCTTCCTCGTCGAGGATGACACCCCGGCCGCCACAGTGCTCACATGTGTTCGAGAACGACTCGAGGAGACCAGCCGACACGTTCTTGCGGGTCATCTCAACGAGTCCGAGATGGGAAACATCGAAGACCTGCGTACGTGTCTTGTCCTTGGCGAGATGCTCACGCAGCCTACGCAGCACAGCAGCCTGGTTCTTCGTGTCCTCCATGTCGATGAAATCGATCACGACGATCCCTCCGATATCACGCAGCCGGAGCTGGCGTGCGATCTCCTCGGCAGATTCCAGGTTGTTCTGGAGAACCGTCTCTTCGAGATTCGTGCGTCCCACGAACTTCCCTGTGTTGACATCGATGACCGTCAACGCTTCGGTACGGTCGATGACGAGGTGACCGCCTGATGGCAGCCACACACGGCGGTCAAGCGCCTTGCGCAGCTGGTCTTCGACGTGATAGCGCTCGAAAAGGCCGAGATCGTCTGTGTAGAGGGTCACTTTCTCGAGAAGGTCTCCCTCGGTGCCAGAGAGATAGTCGAGTACCTTCTTGTGCGTCTCAGCATCGTCGATGAGCAGCCTGCGAAAGTCACGGGTGAAGTGCTCGCGGATGACACGAAGGACCAACGGAGGCTCTTCGTACACGATCGACGGAACGCTGGCTGTCTTGCGAGTCTCGGAGATCTGATCCCAGATGCTCTTGAGGCGCGCAATGTCGCCTTCGATGTCCTCCTTGGTTGCGCCTTCTGCAGCCGTGCGCACGATGATGCCCGTGCCTTGCGGCCTGAGCTCACCGACGATCTCGCGCAGCCTGCGGCGTTCATCGTCAGGGAGCCTGCGCGAGATGCCGCGAACCGTCTCGTCGGGAGCGAGTACGAGATAGCGGCCCGCAAGGGAGATCTTGTTCGTGAGACGGGCACCCTTGTGCCCCATCGCGTCCTTGGCGACCTGCACGAGGATGGGATCGCCCGTCTTGAGCGCGTTCTCGATCCGCTTGCTGTTGCCCTCGATCTCGTATTCGGCGTAGTTGACATCCCCCGCGTAGAGGACACCGTTCTTCCCTTCGCCGAAGTCGATGAAGGCGGCTTCCATGCCCGGGAGAACATTGCGGACCCTGCCGACGTAGACGTTGCCAACGAGCGACTTGCGATCCGAGTGCGCGACGTAGTGTTCGACGAGGACGGGGCCCTCGAGAACGACTATCTGCGTTTGGTTCGGGCTCGTGCGCACGAGCATCTGCTTGCGCGCTGTCTCAGGCGGTTCGACGATCTCGACAGGGGGCCGCCTGCGCTGGGTCGATGACCCGTGCCGCTGCTGTGGCTTGCGCTGTCTCGGTTTGCGCGGCCTCTGTGTCTTCTTCTTGGTGACGGTGCCCGGACCGCCGCGGCGGTCAGCCTTCGGTCGTGCGACGGGAGCATCGGGCTTGCGGATAGTCACCCGGTGTCCATCGACGGTGCGAACCTCGCTCTTTTCTCCCGCTTCGCTCGAGCGAATGACTCGGGGTGCCTTCCTTTTGGAGAGGCCCATGGATCAACTCCTTCGAACGGCCGCCATGGCCGTTCCTTGTTCCATTCGTCCCCGGAAACCAGATCGTGCGGCTGCGCAGATGCGCGTCCCATGTTGGGTGCTCCACAGAGGCTTGGGAGGTAGCGGCGGTCCATCCACGTACATGTGATGTGTCGTAAGCGCGTC
>CAYLIR010000197.1:0-4101 GCA_964383515.1 uncultured Acidimicrobiaceae bacterium | reverse complement strand
GCCCTCTTGCCTCATCGATCTTGCGTTGGTAGAGCGCAAGATCGCCAGCTCTGAGCGCGGCATCTGCCTGGTCGAACGCTGCCTGGGCTTGGCCGAGCAACTGCTCGACCTGCTGTTGGAGTGTCCCATCGAGCGGCGGAGGAGTCCCTCCACCACCATCGGCGACGTTGCCGTCTCCCACCGGCGGCGTTGCACCGCCGAAGAGCTCGACGAGCACCTCGTCGAGCGAGTCTGCGATCGCAATGCGGCTATCGAACGATGCCACGACGCGCTTGAACTGGGGGATGCCGTTGCGGCCGCCACCCGTGTCGGCGGCGAGGTAGATCGGCTGGACGTACAACAGCGAGTCCTCAATGGGTACGACCAGCATGTTGCCCTTGATGACGTCTGATCCCACCTGGCCGAGCAGCGTGAACTCCGAAGACACCTTGGGATCCTGTTCGATGAAATCGCCGACCTGGCCCGGGCCGTTGATCTGACGATCCTCAGGCATCGTGTAGGAGATCAGCGTGCCGTACTCCTCGAGCGGCCCCGACTTCGCGACGACGAACGCGGACATGTTCGGGCGGGCAGCCGGTGTGAACGGCTGCATCAGCAGGAAGGACAGCAGGTCTTCGTCCGGCAGCTCCATGAGGAGGTAGTACGGAAGCATCGGGCTGGTCCCGAACGTGCCGCGCAGCGGCGCTTTGTCGCTCGTCGACGGATCCCTGGCGATCTGCCACGGATCACGCACCTGGAACAGATCCGCGGGGTTCGTCATGTGGTAGAGCGTGTACACATCCGTCTGGATCCTGAACAGATCCTCGGGGTACCTGAGGTGGCTGACGAGGTTCTCAGGGAGCTCGTCGATCGGCTTGAACAGGCCTGGGAAGATCCTCATGTTCGTCTTGATCAGCGGATCGTCAGGGTCGATCACGTACATGTCGATGGTGCCGTCGTACGCATCGATCACCGCTTTGACGGAGTTGCGGATGTAGTTGAAGGTCCGCGGCAGCTCTGCCGTGGCGTTGAGGCGCGCGGTGCTTGCACGCTCGGAATACGGGAACTTGTCCGTCACCGTATAGAGATCCATGACCCACACGAGCCTGCCCTCGTGGATGACCATGTATGGATCATCATCCGCGTAGAGGAATGGAGCCATCCGTGCGATGCGGTCCTCGATGTTGCGGGAGATCATCACCTTGCTGTTGCTGTCGAGTTGGGAAGAGATCAGCGTATTGAGATCGCCGAAGCGCAGCGCCCATCCCAAACGTTGGAACAGGTTCCCCAGCGGCACACCACCGGAGCCGTCGTAGGAGTTCGTCTCTGCGGCGTCCGAATCCTCTCGGGGGATGTCGACCTCACCCTCTTTGGACCCTGCGATGAGGAAGTCTCGGTCTGCGCCGTCGGAGAAGTAGATACGCGGCTGGGTGATGTCGAGGGCCTCGGAGTCTGAAACGTTGACCGGCGGGATATCGGAGACGAGGAACTCGGGGAAACCGTCTGTGGTCACGTCGTTCGCCGGGCTGAGCACCATCCCGAGTCCGTGGGTGTAGATGAGACGTTCGTTCACCCATCCTTTTCCGGGGATGTTGCGTTCATCGAGGTTGCGCGCGGCGGACATCACCTGTGTGAGCCCACCGTCGATGACGTACCTGTCGACATCCACGTCCACGAAGTCGTAGTACGTCCTGATGTTCTGGAGCTCCGGGTAGGTATCAGCGAGAACTCCTGGATCCCACAGGCGAATATTGTCGATCGTCGCCCTGTTCGCCTCTATCACTTCTGCCGAGAGGTCCCGGGAAGCGGCGAACTGCTTCACCTCCACATCATCGAGCCCGTATGCGAGCCGCGTGAAATCGAGGTTGTGCTGCACGTAGGGCAGTTCCCTTGTCAGCTCGTTCGGCTCAACCGAGAAGCGCTGCACAACAGCGGGGTAGATTCCCCCAACGCCGATCGACGTGATGAGCCAGATACCGATCGCCACAGCAGGCAGCGTCCAACCCCGGAACCACACGTTGACGAGCAGGACGATCGCCGCCGCGACCGAGATGAAGATCAGCAGGTTGAGCGCGGGCACCTGCGCGTTGACATCGGTGTAGGACGCACCGAACACCTGGCCGCGCGGCGAGTACAGCAGCTCCCACTTGTTGAAGATGTAGCCAGCGGCTTTCAACAGCGCAATGGCTGCGACCAGCACGGAGATGTGTGCCTTGACAGCCCCCGAAGTCTTCTCACCGAGCGAGGCGATCTTGATCCCGCCGTTGAGGTAGTGAACGGCGACAACAACGAGCGTGGTGATGAGCAGCAGCTGGAACAGCCAGGAGTAGATATCGCGGTAGAACGGCAGGCCGAACACGTAGAGGGCCACATCGTTGTTGAAGATCGGGTCGGCCACGCCGAAGGGCACCCCGTTGCGCCACATGAGCCAGTCCTGCCACCACGCGGCTGCGCCAAGGCCGAGCAGCAACCCGAGGCCGAGTGAGAAGAGGGCTCTGACCTGGACCACGCGTGGAGAGATCCAGATCTGGTATCGCTCGAGCAATTCCTGATCCGGGGTTCCCGCCAGGGACAGCAGGCTGCGCGGCGACAGGCGGTCGACGAGCCACAGATTCACCCAGATGACGATGACGGCAACCACCGCGGCACCAGCTACGAGCCATACCTTGGTGAAGGTGAGCGTCGTCCACACCGATGAACTGCCCAGTTCGGCGTACCACAGGTAATCCGTCCACAAAGTGGCGACCCAACGAGCAGCCAGCAGGATGAAGAATCCACCGACCATCGTCACCGACACGACCCTGCGAAGGTTCGATATCTGGCGCGCGTCTACTGGTTCTCTGTTGATCACAGGCCCGATTCTACGACCGCGTCAGGAGTGTTTTGCCGAGTGCGATGAAACGCTACGCCCTTTCAGACAACTTCGAGGCGACGGCCGCGACGCGCCGTTCTGCCTCGTCGGACCGCCATGTTCTGAAAACCTTCGACGTCGCGGCGGCGATAGCGCGGTCGCCAGACCCTGCTTCCCTGGCAGCGACAACAGCCTGAAGCACAGCATCGAACAGGCTCGCTGCGAACGCGGCAGCTGCACCACCGTCATCTCCATCGGCATCGATCGCCGCTGCCAGTTCCTCGAACGGCTCACCGAAGCGGTCGGTGAACGCCGCATCAGGCACCCAGCGTTTGTCCGTGCGCAGATGTTCGAGCGCATCATTCTGAAGGTCGACGAGCAACCGCTTTATGGAACGCAGCGCTGCGTTCTGCACCGGGATCAGCGACGCTCCTTGTCGAGCAGTTTCCGCCTCGTCCGCGGCATCGTCGAGAACCTCCGTGTCGCCGTTCCCGACCGTGCCGTGTTCGGCGGTTCGCGATGCTGGAGGTTCCGACGCAACCGCCGATTCAGGATCGTTGGCCGCCTGGTCGTCTGCCGATGAAGGATCGGGCGCGGCATCTCCGCGCAGCCTGGCGAACAACGACCCGATGGCATCTGCCTCCGCCCCGGGGACGGGTGTCGGCTCGCGCCCAATGCCACCGTCGGTCTCTGGGGCAGATTCCGATATGGACGGTTCGGAAGATGCGGGCGTCGGATCAGGTACCGCTGCACGCTCGTCATCGACCACGGGAGCAACGCTCGCGCCATCGGCCTCGTCGGCGCCGGTTGCTGTGACATCTGGCGAGCTCTCTGCCCCCGCTACGGCTCGGGTGCTCTTGTGCAGCTCTACGACCTCAGCCACGAAGCGGTCGGGATCGACGGGCTCGAACGGAGCAGCTTTGCTCCCGGCAACGATCCGCACAGATCCACCGTCAGGGTCGTGATGCGACCGGTCCGTGTAGGCGGGAGCCGCAATGGGCTCGGGTTCCTCCAAGGCGACACGCTTCGATTCGATCTCCTGCTCGAGCACGCCCAGCGACGACCGGGTGCTCTCGAGCTCAGCGAGCAATTCTGCCCTGCGCTCCTCAAGCGCACGAGCCCGCTCCTGTGCCAGCTCAGCGGACTGGTGGGCAGCCCGCACGAGACGTTCACTCTCGGCACGCGCTGCTGAGATGAGGCCCTCGGCTTCGTTCTCCGCTGCACCAAGCGCTTCCTCGCTCGCGCGTTTCGCCTCAGACGTGTGGCGCATC
>CAYLIR010000196.1:0-4206 GCA_964383515.1 uncultured Acidimicrobiaceae bacterium | reverse complement strand
TGGGGTCTGAGCCTCATCGTCTTCTTGCCTGTCATCGGCGCGGCAGTGGTTCTCGCGATACCGAAGGCGAAGGAGGCAGCCATCAAATGGGTTGCCCTCCTGTTCGCCCTCGTCACGCTGGCACTGACGGTCGTACTGGCAGTGCAATTCGACTATTCGGCCGCCGATACGTATCAGTTCGGCACGGCCATCGACACAACGTGGATCAGCGCTATCAATGCACACTTCCACATCGCAGTAGATGGGATCTCGCTCCCGATGGTGGTGCTCGCCGCGCTCATCACCGTGCTCGTGATCGTCTACTCATGGAACCACTGGCCGGAGCCGCACAACCCGAAGCTGCTCCTCGCATTCGTCCTCATCCTGGCAACGGGTATGACGGGTACGTTCGTCGCACTCGACCTCGTGCTGTTCTTCGTGTTCTTCGAGGTGGTGCTGCTGCCGATGTACTTCATGATCGGCATCTGGGGTGATACCGGTATCCGAGAGGTGCCGGTGTTCGGATGGAAGATCGAGATGCGCCTCTATGCGTCGCTGAAGTTCTTCGTCTTCACCCTGTTCGGCTCCGCATTCATGCTGTTGAGCTTCATCGCCATCTACTTCAAGTCTGAGGAGATGCTCGGGTACCGCAGCTGGTCGATGATCGAACTGTCGGACCTCGGCGCCGCCGGCGCGTTCACCGGGACGTTCGCGTTGCTGGTGTTCATCGGCCTGTTCCTCGGGTTCGCCGTGAAGGTCCCGATGTGGCCGCTGCACACCTGGCTCCCCGATGCCCACACCGCCGCTCCCACGATCGGTTCCGTGATCCTGGCGGCCATCCTCCTGAAACTCGGAACGTACGCCTTCATCCGAATCGCCATCCCGATCCTGCCCCAGGAGGCCCTGCGGTGGGCGCCGTTCATCGGCGTACTGGCGGTCATCGGCATCATCTACGGGTCGCTGGCGTGTCTGGCCCAGACCGACATGAAACGTCTGATCGCATACTCCTCCGTCGGACACATGGGATTCGTCATGTTGGGCATCGCAACGATGACCGACGTCGGCATCAACGCCGCCGTCATCGGCATGGTCGCCCACGGCCTCATCACTGGTCTGTTGTTCTTCATCGCCGGTTCGATGGCCCACCGCTACCACACGAGGGACATGGGACGCCTCGGCGGCAACATGGTCCTCATGCCGAAGATGGGTGTGCTGTTGGGCTTTGCGGCGATGGCGTCCCTCGGACTGCCATCACTCGCCGGGTTCTGGGGCGAGTTCATGGCACTGCTTGCGGCGTTCAACCCCGCCGAGGCGATCGGCCAGACCTCGATGTTCCGGGTGTTCATGGTCGTCGGTGCCATCGGCACGGTGCTGACCGCTGGCTACATGCTCTACATGCTGCGCAACGTCAACTTCGGTGAACCCTCCGCTGAGTGGGAGGATCACAGGTTCGAGGACGTGGACACGTCCGAATGGCTTGCATGGGCACCGCTGGTGATCCTGACGATCGCCGTCGGCGTGTTCCCGAAGATCGTGTTCGGCGCCACCAACGATGCGGTCGTCGGTCTCATCCAGAAGGCGTTCGGAGGCTGACGTGTTCGACCTCGACTACCACGCGCTGCTTCCTGAGGGCATCCTTGCCCTGACGGTGCTGGCCACCCTCGTGGTGGACCTGGTAACGCGTAAGAAGCAACTCGTGGCGGTCACGGCGATGATCGGCATGTTCGCTGCCCTCGTCCCCATCGCGACACTGGCGTTCTGTGGCAGTCTCGACTTGTGCACGTCGACGGGTGCCGAACGCGTGCTGTTCGACGGTGCGTACGTCGTCGACGCGTACTCGCTCGTGTTGAAGGGCCTGTTCATCTTCGCAGCGTTCGTGGTTCTGCTGATCTCTGTCGGCTACCTCGAATCCGACCGCTACTACGAGGGGGAGTACTACTTCCTGCTCGTGGCGTCTGCCCTCGGTGCGGTCGTGATGGCCTCGTCGAGGGACTTCATCACGATGATCGTTGCCCTCGAACTCGTCACCGGCCCGGCGTTCCTGCTCGCAGGTTGGCGCAAGGGGGACTCGAAGTCGAACGAGGCCGCGCTCAAGTTCTTCATCACGGGTGTGCTCGCGCTCGCCCTGACCCTGTTCGGTGTTTCGCTCGTCTATGGACTGACCGGCACCCAGCAGTTCGTCCCTCTCGCCGCCGTCGCAGGCGACTTCGCCACGACGCCGCTGTTCGTCCTCGGCGTCATCTTCGTCATCATCGGGTTCGGGTTCAAGGTCTCGGCCGTGCCGTTCCACTACTGGACGCCCGACACCTACCAGGGCGCACCGGCACCCGTTACGGCATGGCTGTCGGTCGGGTCGAAGGGAGCAGGGTTCGTCGGCCTGCTGTCGATCGCCTACATCGCCCTGCCGGACCTCGCCAACGTCTGGGGGCCGCTGATCTGGATCATGGCGGCTGCATCGATGTTCATAGGCAACCTGGTCGCCATCAAACAGACGAACGTCCTGCGACTGCTCGGGTACTCGTCGATCGCCCAGGCAGGCTTCATGCTTGCTCCGTTCGCCGCATCCGGTGCCTCGGGGGCCGACGAGCTCTCTGCGCAGTTCGCAGCGACCGTCACCTACCTCGTCATCTATGCGGTGATGAACCTCGGCGCGTTTGCAGTCGTCATCGTGGTCGGATCGCGTCTGGGATCGTACGAACTCGAGGATTGGCGGGGCCTCAACCGGTATGCACCAGGGCTCGCCCTCGGCCTCGGCATGTTCTTCATGTCCCTTGCCGGCATCCCGCCGCTTGCGGGATGGTTCGCCAAGTTCGCCATGTTCACCGCGACGATCAGCGTCGGCAACTGGTGGGGGTACTCGATCGCCATTGTGGCGGCCCTCAATGCCGTGATCGCCTTCGTCTACTACGCCAAGGTCGTCAAGACCGCGTTCTTCGACCCACTCCCGGATGGCGTCGATGCCGCAGCGCTCGAGGACCGGCGGATCCCGGGGCCGATCGGGTTCGCCATCGCCCTCACCGCCGTCGGCGTCATCGTCCTCGGCTTCTACCCGGGCCTGGCTGCGAACCTCGGCCAGTTCACGACGGAGATCTTCGCCAGCGTCGGGCTGTAGGGATACGGCTTTCGGCTTTCGGCTTACGGCTGGGAGTTGCGTCGGCCTCGATGCTCCCTCAGGTATCCGGTTTCTGGTATCTGGACTCTGGCGTCTGGACATAGGTATGTCCGAGGCGGGTGGTCCATTGCCATCGGCCGTCGGGGAGTTGTTGGTAGGTCCAGCCGTATCGGTGTTTGATGCAATGATCGTGCCTGCAGAGGGGCGCGAGGTTGCACGGACACGTCTTCCCTCCTTCGGCCACAGCCCTGGTGTGGTCGAGATCGCAACGCCGTGCAGGCATGCGACATCCTGGGAATACGCAGGTACGGTTCCGCGTCTCGACGCTGCGGCGTTGGTGGGCTTTCGGGCGCCGCGTCGGGGTCACGATGTGGGTGGGTTCGCCTGTGGTGTCGTCACAGACGATGATGCGGAGATCGTTGTCGGGGTCGTTGGCGAGGCGGCGGGCCACGTCCGCGATGACCGGTCCGAAGCCTGCCAGGTCTCCCGGCTGGTCGGTGAGGCCGACCAGGGTCTCCATGGTGACGGTGACATCCACATTCCCGCCGTGGCTTGCGGTGTCGGGCGCGATGCCGTTGAGGTGGTCGATGAGGAAGTCTGCTCGGAGCTGGTCCATCGTGCGGGTCTCCCCGTCTGTGCCGTGGAGGTTCTTTGCAAGGGCGTGGATACGGTTCCCGATCGCCGCGGCCTGGTCGGCCGGAAGGTCGTAGGCGTGGAGGTTCGCGGTGCCTGCATCGGTCGGTTCGATCACGACACGGCGGTCCTCGACGGCCGATTCGTAGCGGCTCTTGGCTTCGTCGGGATCGGCTTCGATACACAGCGTCTCGAGCCGGGCACGGAGTTCACCCGTCGTGAGCGACCCGGCCATCTCTGCAATATCGTCGACAACGGCCTGTGCCGTCGCGTCTGTGAGGTGCATCGTGGAGCGTTCGATCACCTTGGCGCGTCGCACGTCGATGTCACCTGATGCGAGCATGTCGAAGAGGCGGGGGAGACGACGATGGAGTTCGAGGGCGAACTGCATCTCGACATCAGCAGCATGGCGGGTCAGGTTGAGCGTGACCCGCACCTCGGCGGCTGCCATCTCGGCAGCTTCGACGTCGGGCTGGGGGCAC
>CAYLIR010000195.1:0-4221 GCA_964383515.1 uncultured Acidimicrobiaceae bacterium | reverse complement strand
GCGGACGGCTATCTGGTTGCGACGACGAGCGCGAAGTACTCGTTGGCGTCGGTGAGGATGCTCTTGTTGAAGGCAGCCGATATGCCCTGAGCATCGTCGTAGGCAGCGACCATCGTTGCTTCATCCTTGACGAGGTCGACGCCGACAAGCAGCGCGTCATCCCCTCCGATCGACGCAGCGACCTCTTGGAGGAAGGCGGGACGCTCTTGTGGGGCGAGGTTCCCGAGGGTAGAACCGAGGAACGCGACGATGCGGTTGCCGCCGCGAGGAACCCGGTGGAGGTCGGTGCCGACGTTGCCAACGTAGGCATGCACAGTCAGCCAGTCGTAGGCAGTGGACTCCCCCTCTTCTATGGCGTCAGCCATGTTGTGTAGGAACCACTCTATGGGATGCCCGTGACACGGATCACGGTTCATGAGGCATCGACCCTGGCCGAGGTAGGCCTGGCAGCGTCGACGCGACCGCTGGCCTGCTAGTGCTTCTTCATCCTCGGCGTGACGAAGGCGGTGGCCACAGCGGTCACGAGAGCGGTGAGTGCCAAGAAGGCATATGCGAGCGTGGCGAAGTCGTCGCCTGGAGGATTCGCGACCGCGGCTTGTGTTGCAAGGATGAGTGTGACCATGGCGCCACGATAGCCGAAACGAGGCGCCATGCACCAGTTGCCGGTTTCGACGCAGGTATCCCTGTCCGGTGCACATGCGCCTCCAGACAAGGAGTCGCCACGGCCCTGTCGCCATGCTTCGTCGCTTGCGCGGGTAGCCTCGCATCATGCTGGCTCTGCGCAACATATCGAAGCGTTTCGAGGACGTTGTCGCACTTGACGACGTGTCGTTCGATGTTCATCCGGGAAGGATCTTGGGATTCCTCGGGCGCAACGGCGCAGGCAAGACGACGACGATGCGTTCCATCTTCGATCTCGTGCAGCCCGATACAGGAACGGTCACCTACAACGGTGAGCCTGTGGGGCGCAGCCAGATGCTGTCTTTCGGGTACATGCCCGAAGAGCGGGGCCTCTATCCGAGGATGCGCGTTCGCGATCAGCTCGTGTACCTTGGAACGCTCGTCGGCATGAACCGAGACGCTGCCCGTGCTGAGACAGACCGCTGGCTCGAGCGCTTCGACCTCGGCGACCGTGCCGACGCCAAGCTCGAAGATCTCTCTCACGGAAACCAGCAGCGGATTCAGCTCATCGCGGCGATCCTTCATAGGCCTGAGCTTCTCGTGCTCGACGAACCGTTCGCAGGCCTGGACCCGATCGGTGTTGCATCGCTTTCGGGTGTGATCAGGGAGTTCGCAGACAACGGCGTGGGAATCCTGTTCTCTTCGCATCAACTCGACCTCGTCGAAGACATATGCCAGGACGTAGCGATCATCGATCGCGGCGTTGTTGTCTTGAGCGGTGATCTGCACCAGATCACCCGGGATGCCACCTACCGCAGGGTACTGATCGAGGTCGATGGCGTTGTGTGGCATCCGACGGTCGAAGGAGTCCGCGAGGTGGCCACGGGGAACCGCCCACACTTCATCGTCCCTGCCTCCGTTGGCGCCGAGGAACTCCTCCACCGTGCAAGCGCCGATGGCGGTATCACACGGTTCTCCTACGAGGTTCCTGCACTTTCAGACGTGTTCCGTGAGGCGGTGGCGACGTGAGCGCGCTCAGCCAGGTCTGGCTTGTTGCGAGACGTGAATTCGCCGAACGGGCGAGAACACGAGCGTTCCGCTTCACGCTGCTGGCTCTGTCGGCGTTGCTCATCGGCGGGATAGTCGCCATCTCGATCCTGGCGCCGGGAGACGAACCGAGTCCGCTCGGTGTGGGCGGGGAGAGGCCGGAGGGCATCGTTGCGGACATCGAGGCCGTGGCGCTGGCATCGGGCCAAGACGTGACGGTGGCGGTCTTCGACTCGACAGGACAGGCACGAGCTGCTGTCGAGTCCGGGGAGGTCGACGCGGTGTTGATCGATGCGGGCACGATCGTGTCCAAGTCGTCTCCGTCCGGGGTTGCTGTGTCGGTTCTCGGCGGTGCCGCGCAGGCCAATGCCCGCAGGCGGGTGACCCAGGAACTCGGGCTGAGCGATGCCGACGTGACCGCCCTCGTTGCGCCCGTCGACATCACACTCGAACAGCTTGAGCCGGACGAGCCGAAAAGCGCTGAGGATGATGCAAGGTCGGCTGCGGCGTTCATAGCGGCCGTCCTGCTGCTGACAACGATCATGATGTTCGGGCAGTTCGTTGCAATGGGGATCGTCGAAGAGAAGCAGAACCGCATCGTGGAGGTGATCTTGTCGCGGATCTCCACGTCAGCGTTGCTCGTCGGAAAGGTTCTCGGCATCGGTGCACTCGGTCTCGTGCAGATCCTGGCATTGGGTGCAGCGACCGTCATCGGATTGTCTGTCGCCCCGGCCCCTCCCGTGCAAGGGCCGGACCTTGCGAGTATCGGCATCGTTGCGGTTGGCTGGATCATCTTCTGGTTCGTGCTCGGCTACTTGACGTACAGTTTCATGTACGCGGCGCTCGGGGCCACGGTCTCGCGCCAGGAGGACATGCAGTCGATCGCGTTCATACCTGCATTCGTGATCATGCCTGCGTACTTTCTGGTTGTCTTCTCACTGGCGAACGAGTCCGGTCCGAACCTTTGGGTGCGCATCGCTTCGTTCATTCCGATCTGGTCCCCGATCGTGATGCCGGTCCGCGTCAACGTGGGTGATGCTGCCGGGTGGGAGATCGCCTTGTCGGTGGCGATCATCGTGGTCACGATCTTCGGCCTCGTGAAGCTCGGCGCACGTGTCTATCGCGGCGCTGCCTTGCACACGGGAGGCCGCATCTCCGTTCGTGAAGCGTGGAGATCTGGCGGAGAGGCCCCATCGAGGCCGTAGCCCGTGCGATGTGGCAACCAGCCGTTGTCACGCAGTTGGCGGCGGCCGGCGGAACGAGACACCTGGCGGAATGGCGCCGCCGGTGCGTTCAAGGGCAAGCCACCACGACGGCGATGCACCGAGCGACCAGCGCAGAGCCTTGGTGAGCGCTGCTCCCGTCGGCCTGGCCCACGCATAGCGTTTCACGCCGAGGGTGTCGGCTATGGGGGACGGCACTGTTGCCGCTGCTGCGTGGAACAGCATGCGATAGGCGGGTTGGACGGTGGCCGGCAGCGGTGGGCGGCGCAGGAATGCCACCGTCTGGCGCATGCCAGGCGACGGTCCGATGTCGGGATGGTGCGCTATCCATCGGGCCAGTTCAGCACGTGTTCCCGGCGTTGCCGCGGCGTTGACGAGCCGACCGAGGCGCGCCTGCTCGACGACATAGGCATCGGCTGCAGCTTCGCTCAACGGGTTGGCGCCGTAGCTCTCGTACGCAGCGAGAAAGCTGTCGGCGAGCACGTTGTGAACCCAAGCTGCTAGGTGCGGATCGTTCGCGCTGTAGTGCCTGCCGCGATGCGAGGTTCCTGTCACCCCGACATGGGCGGCCCGTACCGTGTCGAGGGCTTCGCGGACCTCGGGCATCGCACCGTACGTGGTGGCCGTGACATAGGCGCTCGTGCGCGAGAGCCGTCCAAGTGGGTCCGACTCGTAGACGGAGTGCTCAACGACGCCGGCCACGACTTCAGGATGCGCCGCCTGGATGAGAAGCGCCCGGATGCCTCCGATGAATGTGGCGACGTCTCCGACGATCCGCCAGGTCGCTGAACCGGGCCCGAACAGTCCGGGATCGCCGCGATAGTGGAGTGACGCTGCAAGGGGGTAGGCAGTGTGGGCGAACAGCGAACCGGCCCTGTCGGCGATTCTGGCGCGCGGGTTCATGCGGGACGGCTCCTTCACATCTGCAGTCTGGCGGATCGTGGTGCCAACGAGGACGCACGCTCGATGATCAGGTCGGCGTTCTGCGCACGCCGCCGACGAGAGCAACACCCACGACCGCGAGCGATCCGCCTGCCACGATCGTCGGTGTGACGTGTTCGTGGAGGAGGACGGCCCCTGCGATCACTGCGATGAGCGGGGCGAGGTAGCCGACCATCGACACGATCGTGGCGGGGGCATGTTTGGATGCGAACAGTGTCATAGCGAACGGCAGCAGTGTCGCTCCGAGCCCGAGGGCGCCGAGGAGCACCCACAGATCGGCAGGGTACGATGGAAGGTCGTCGAATCCGAACACGGCTCCGATCACCAGAGCAACGATGGCACCAGCAGCGAACATGGGGAGTGCCAGTTCCATCGTGTCATGGCGCGG
>CAYLIR010000194.1:0-4230 GCA_964383515.1 uncultured Acidimicrobiaceae bacterium | reverse complement strand
CCCAGGGTCGCCCATGCGCGCGGATTCTGGCGATTCGCCGAGGAACCGCGCCTACGTCGTGATGAACAACGTCCTGTACCACCTGCATCCCGTGAAGGTGAAACGTCACGGGGTGAGGCTCTCGTACACACTCTGTCTCGGTGGCTTGAGCTTTTTCCTGTTCATCCTCCTGACGGTGACGGGGATCTTCTTGATGTTCTACTACCGCCCAACGTCACCTCAGGCGTACTTCGACATCCAGGCGCTCGCGACGGACGTCGCGTTCGGTCAACTTGTGAGGAACATGCATCGGTGGGGTGCACACATCATGGTGCTCACGGTGTTCCTGCACATGACCCGTGTGTTCTATCACGGCTCGTACAAGCCGCCGCGAGAGTTCAACTGGGTTGTCGGCATCATCTTGCTGCTGCTCACGCTTCTGCTGTCGTTCACTGGGTACCTCCTGCCGTGGGATCAGCTCGCGCTCTGGGCTGTGACCGTCGGCACGAACATGGCTGGCTACACGCCGGTGTTCGGCCAACAGGTCAGCTTCGCCCTCATCGGCGGAGTCCAGATCACCGCGGACACGCTCCTGCGCTGGTACGTGCTGCACGTCCTGTTCCTCCCCTTCATCATCACCATCTTCATGGCGGTCCACTTCTGGCGGGTTCGCAAAGATGGCGGCATCTCTGGACCCCTGTAAGGAGGCGACATGGCACAGCTACCGGATCATCTCCTCAAGAGGGCGGCAGAAGCGCGGGCAAAGGCGGCAGGTCGCAGTGCGGACGAGGTCTTCGCGGAGATGAAAGCCGAGCTGGCTGGCGAGTCGCCGCCGATTCCTGCTGCTCCAGCCGCCCCTGCTGCTCCTGCCGCGACCCCAGCGCCTGCCGCCCCTGCCGCGACCCCAGTGCCTGCCGCCCCTGGAGCTCCCGCCGCGTCGGGAGGTGCGACGCCTGGTCGTGACCTCGACGCAGAATCAGCCAAGTACGGCGTGCCCAAAGAGTTACTCGCTCGCGCGATGTACGCCCGGGCCCGCAAGGACGGGACTCCTGTTTCCGCCACAGCTGGTGCTGGTGCACCTCCTGGCCCTGCACCAGCACCACCGGCCGCTGGTGCTGCTGTTTCCGTCGGCCAAGCCCCGGCAGCATCCCCTGCTCCCACAGGGCCCCCGCCAGGTGTGCGCACGCAGCGTCTCCTCACGGTCGTCAAGGCCGGTGCGATCCAGGGGACAGCCAAAGAGCCAGCGGACAAGGTCAATGTATGGCCACACCTGCTGGCGATCGAGTTCGTGGCGCTCCTTGCGATGTCCGCTTTCTTGTTCATCCTCTCCGCGTTCATGGATGCGCCGCTGCTCGAGTTCGCGAACTTCAACGAACAACCGAACCCGTCGAAGGCACCGTGGTACTTCCTCGGCCTTCAGGAACTGCTCGCGTATTTCGATCCCCAGGTGGCTGGTGTCATCATCCCCGGATTCGGCCTTGCTGCACTCGCTTTCATCCCGTATGTAGATCGAAACCCGTCCGTGCGCCCGTCGCACCGCAAGCTTGCCATCTCGATCTTCACGGTGTTCTTCATGGGGGCTGCGGTGCTGACGATCTTCGGTTCGTTCTTCCGCGGACCAGGCTTCAACTTCGTCTTCCCGTGGAGCGATGGGATATTCTTCGACGACCTTCTGGCGATTCTCAAATGAGGCAACGATGAGCCCAACAACGATCTTCATCCTGGTTCTCGTCGTGGCGGCGCTGGTCGCTGCGGTAGGCATCGTCATGGTCGCTCGAGGCCGCGACGACGCCGATGGCGTGGCGAGTGCCGCGGAACTCGACCGCAAGGCCAAGAAGGCGGACAGGGCAAGACGCGCAGCGAGAGCGAAGGCTGCCTCTGCCGCCGTGTCCGAGCCGCCAGCAGATGCGGGGGCGGATATGGCGTCGTCCGCATCCGTTGCGCTCGTCGACCCGCCTGCGGAGTTCAGCGAGGATGCCCCCAAGGTAGAGGTGTCGCCCAATGAGCACGGCGTCACCAGACGCAAGTTCCTCAATAGGGCGCTCGGCGCGGTGTTCGGGTTGTTCATGCTGCAGTTCGCTCTTGCCGGGCTCGCGTTCTTCTGGCCGAAACTCAAAGGCGGATTCGGCACGCCGATCAAAGCTGGCGGGGTGAAGCAACTCAAGGCCGAAGTCCTTCAGGCTGGCGTTGTCATACCGAAGGCGATCCCTGCGGCTCAGGCGTGGATCGTTCCATTCGACATGAGCCTCCTCGAGCAATCGCAGTTCGCTGAGGTGCCATTCGTCGTCGCTGGCGGTGACGACGACGGCGTCGGCCTCATGGCGCTATGGCACCGATGTGTCCACCTTGGGTGCCGCGTTCCATCGTGTATCCCATCGCAGGGGTTCGAGTGTCCCTGTCACGGATCCAAGTACAACGCACACGGGGAGTACGCGCTCGGTCCCGCCCCCCGAAACCTCGATCGGTTCGCTGTGAGCGTCGATGGTGCAGGCGAGCTCGTCATCGACACGGGCACGATCGTCCAAACAGCGCGAGCGAAGAGGTTCACGAGTCCGTATCCGCAAGGTCCATTCTGCGTGGGGTGATGCCGTAGTGTTCTCTATTCCCTTGATCCTCGCCACGGGCGAACAGGCTCCAACAGGCCCTACGAACCCGACGCCGGGCATCGGCGCGCTCGTGTTGACGCTCGCGATCGTGGTGCTCCTGGCATGGATGGCGTACCTCTTCGTGAACTCGCGGCGTTCGGCTGCTGCCCAGGCCGAGCCGCCACCGCCGAACCTGTCACCGCCCGCGTCGGACGAGGAACTCGAGAACCGCAAGCTCACGCGGGTTCTCCGGGCAGCGCTCTTCGGGAGTGTGCTGCTGGCTATCGCGCTGCCCTGGTACGCCATCAACGAACCAGGCAGGCAAGAAGCCGCAGCCGAGACGATCGCAGAAGAAAGCATCAACGCCGGTGCGCATTTCTTCAGTACCGACGGTTTCGGGTGTGCCAACTGTCACGGTCCGACCGGTGGGGGCGGCTCCGCAGCGTTCACGGAACCCAGGTCTGGGATCGACGTTTCCTGGTCGGTGCCCTCCCTCGACGATGTCTTCTATCGATACAGCGAGGACGAGGTCAGGTTCTGGATGACGTTCGGTCGTGCTGGTACGCCGATGCCAGCCAACGGCCTCGACGGTGGTGGCGCTATGTCGATACAGGAGATCGACGAGACACTTGCCTACCTTCATTCGATCCAGCTCTCTCAAGCCGACGCGTTCGCCAAGGTCGAGGGCGCGGTTTCGAGGGCCCTGGACGCGATCGAGGGAGCCGAGGCGCAGACGCGGTCGCTCATCAACAGGCAGCAGGCTGAGATCGCCGCTGTCAAAGATGCTGCCCGTCGTCTTTCGATAGCGGGTACGTTCGCCGACGACATCAAGCATCTCTTCCAAGCACCTGGGATGTGTACTCCCGAATCGGCGCTCCTCGTTGACGCCATCTGCGAGAGCCCTGGAAAAGATGCAGACAGGGACGGCCTGACAGACGAGGCAGAAAAAGCACTCACGGACATCGCACAGACAGCGAACGAAACGCTTGCGATCGATGTCGCGCAACCAGCCGATGCCGACGGCGTTGTCACATACGAGCCTATGCCAGATCCGAAGTACGACATCGGTTTCGATCCGTCCCTGGCGTTCACCAATGAAGATCCAGCGACGAACGAGCCGGTCACCGATCTCGCGATGGCAGATACGCTTCTCGGGAACCTCGAAACGGATCTCCTCCTTGTAGGTGTCACCGCCGAACGTGAAGACCAGTTCCTCGAAGGCCTGACCTCGGGGCTCGAGTTCCTTGAGCAGGCCCTCAGGGAGAAGCCCTGGGAAGTCGACTTCGATGCTGCCGCAGCAGCGATGGGCGTGTCGGTGGAGGAAGCCCAGCGCGGCGCCGGTCTGTTCAATGCCTACTGTGCGAGGTGCCACACTGGTGGGTACTCGGCAGGGTTGCCGTTCGTTCAGGGCGCTGGCTCTGGCGCATGGGGTCCGTCGTTGCGCGACGGGCGTGCCCAGACCCAATTCACTCGTATCGAAGATCAGATCGATTTCGTCATCTCGGGAAGCAGCAGTGCGGTCAAGTACGGTGTCAACGGCATCGGCACGGGACGGATGCCTGGTTTCGGCCAGGTGCTCTCCCAGGACGACATCGAACTGATTGTCAAGTATGAGAGGTCCCTGTGATGGAGCGCCCAGCCCAGATCAAACAACGCTTCGTGGTTG
>CAYLIR010000193.1:0-4243 GCA_964383515.1 uncultured Acidimicrobiaceae bacterium | reverse complement strand
GGCCAGACCAGCTAGGAGTCTTCGAGGAGTTCGATACTCCCGCCAGCTGCTTTGATCTTTGCTACTGCACCGGAGGAGAAGGCGTGCGCCTTCACGGTGAGCGCAACATCGAGATCGCCCTGGCCAAGAACCTTGATCTTGCCGCGTTTCTTCGCAAGCCCCGCTTCACGCATCTCGATGGGAGACACTGTTGCACCTGCTTCGAAGACGTCGAGGCGCCCAACGTTGAGCACCGTGAACTCCTCGCGGTTCGGGTTCTTGAAGCCCTTGAGCTTGGGTAGCTGCTTGAGGAGCGGCGTCTGGCCGCCCTCGAAGCCTGGACGCACCTTGCTGCGAGCCTTGAGGCCTTTGGTTCCACGGCCTGCGGTCTTCCCGCGACGGCCGGCTTCACCGCGCCCGACGCGGATCTTACGCTTCTTCGAGCCCTCCGCTGGACGGAGATGATGTAGTTGCATCAGATTTCCTCCACTTCGAGCAGATGCTTGACACTATGGATCATGCCGCGCACCGACGGTGAATCCGGACGTACCACGAAAGCATTGATCTTCCGCAAGCCAAGGCTCTCGATCGTCGCACGCGCCTTCGGTTTCTCACCGATGAGGCTGCGCCTGAGTGTGATCTTCAACGTGTTCGCCATGGTTATGCCTTCGTCCGCCTGAGCTCTGCAGAGTTGTACGCGGCGAGCAACGCCGGCGGGAAGATGTCTTCGGCCCGCTTGCCTCGTGCACGTGCAACCTGGTCGGGACGTTGCTGACCCTTGAGCGCGTTGATCGTCGCCTTGGCAACGTTGATATGGGTCGGCGACCCGAGGGACTTCGCCAGGACATTGTGTACGCCAGCTGCATCGAGGATCTGGCGCACAGCGCCACCTGCGATAACGCCGGTACCGGGGGCGGCTGGCTTCAGCAGCACCCTGCTCGCACCCTGCTCCCCGATGATCTCGTGGATGATGGTGTCGCCAGCCATCGGCACGTTGAACATCTCCTTGCGAGCGAGTTCGAAGGCCTTCTGGATAGCGGCGGGTACTTCTTTGGCCTTGCCGTAGCCGATCCCGACCTTGCCCTTTCCGTCACCGACGGCGACGAGCGCAGTGAACGAGAAACGGCGACCGCCCTTGACGACCTTTGCAACGCGGTTGATCGCTATGACCCGCTCGTCGAACTCAGGAACGTCGCGCTCACGTGAGCGGCCCCGTCCCCGGTCCTTGCGGTCGTTACGGCCTCTGTTCTGTGTTGTCATCACTGGCTCCTAGAACTCGAGGCCGGATTCACGGGCAGCCTCAGCGAGTGCCTCGATCCGTCCGTGAAATCTGAATCCGCCCCTGTCGAAAACGACCTGGGAGATCCCTGCGTCCTGTGCACGTGCGCCGACGAGCTTGCCGACTTCGGCTGCGGTATCCACGGTGAGCGTGGACCCTTTGACGGCCGACTCCTTCGAGGAAGCCGACACGAGCGTGCGGCCGCTGTCATCGTCGATGACCTGTGCATAGATGTACTTGTTGCTGCGAAACACTGCGAGACGCGGACGACTCGACGTGCCGTGAACGGTCTTGCGCACCCTGAAGTGCCTGTGGCGGCGAGCATCTTTTCGTGTACCCCTCATGCGGAGACTCCTGCCTTGCCGGCCTTGCGTCGCACATGCTCGTCCTTGTAACGAATGCCCTTGCCCTTGTAGGGCTCCGGGGGCCTCACAGAACGGATGTTCGCGGCGACCTGGCCGACCTTCTGTTTGTCGATGCCAGAGACGATGATCCTCGTCGGTTCGGGAACCTCGAAGGTTATGCCATCGGGGGCTTCAATGTTGACGGGGTGTGAGAACCCTACCTGGAGCTCGATACCCTTGCCCTTGAGCGCAGCGCGGTATCCAACGCCGACCGCCTGGAGTTCCTTGGTGTATCCCTCAGACACACCAAGGACCATGTTGGCGATGAGCGACCGATACAGGCCGTGGAGGGCCTTGGTGGCACGTTCATCGTTGGCACGATCCACGTTGACGACACCGTCGTCAACCGTGACCGTGATCAACGGATCGATCGTCTGGTTGAGCGTGCCCTTGGCACCCTTCACCTCGACGTTCGTCCCTGTGACCTTCACGTCGACAGCGCTTGGCAATTCGATCGGCGCGTTTCCTATGCGACTCATATCACCACACCCTGCAAAGGACTTCTCCGCCAACGTTGCGCTGGCGTGCGTCCCTGTCTGTCATGACACCGGCAGACGTAGACACGATGGTCACGCCAAGGCCTCCTCGTACACGCTCGATATCACGAGCAGCGGAGTAGACACGATGACCCGGCTTGGAGACCCGTTGGATCCCCTGCAGGACCCGTTGACGATCCGCGTCGTACCGAAGACGCACGACGAGCTCGTTGCCCACGGTCGCGTCCTGGACCTTCCACCCGTCGATGTAGCCCTCTTCCGAGAGAATCCGAGCGATCTCCTCCTTGAGTTTCGATGTCGGCATCGCCGTCTCGGGATGGAGCGCCGTGTTGGCGTTCCGGATCCTGGTGAGCATGTCTGCGATTGGATCTGTGTGCATGGCTACCACGACGCCTTTCTGATCCCTGGCAGCTCACCGCGGTGAGCCATATCGCGCAGAGCGATACGGGACAGGCCGAACTTGCGGAAATATGCTCGCGGCCTGCCACTGACGTTGCAGCGGTTGCGATAGCGCGTAGCGCTCGCGTCGCGTGGCATCTTCGCGATCTTCGCGTATGCCTCACGTTTGTCCACATAGGAGGCTTCCGGGTCTTTGATGATCTTGATCAGCTCGGCGCGACGATCTGCGTACCGCTCGACGAGCTCTTTGCGCTTGTTGTTCTTGGCGATCTTGGATGTTTTCGCCATCAGGCACCTACCTGCTGTCTGCGGAATGGGAACCCGAACGCTTCGAGGAGTGCTCTCCCCTGTGCGTCCGTCTCCGCGGTGGTTACCAGTGTGATATCCAGACCGCGGACCTTCATGACCTTGTCATAGTCGATCTCGGGGAAGATGAGCTGCTCGGTGACACCGAAACTGTAGTTGCCGCGACCGTCGAACCCGTTCGGGTTGAGACCACGAAAGTCCCTGATACGTGGGATCGCGAGAGCGATCATCCTGTCGAAGAACTCCCACATGCGATCGCCACGCAGCGTGACCGATGCGCCAACTGCTTGCCCCTCACGGAGCTTGAAGTTGGAGACGGACTTGCGTGCACGGTTCACCTTGGGCTGCTGCCCGGTGATGAGCCTGAGATCCTCGACGACCCCGTTGATGAGCTTCGCATCAGCCGCGGCATCCCCGGCGCCCATGTTCACGACGATCTTGGCGAGCGTTGGAACCTGCATGACATTGTCGAGTTCGAGGTCGGCTTTGAGCTGATCCTTGATCTCGGCTCTGTACTGCTCTTTGAGTCTTGGCATCATGAGAGATCGTTCCCGCATTTTCTGCACACTCTGTGCTTGATTCCTTCGTCGTCGATGCGGGCGCCGATGCGCACCGGCCCGCACTCTTTGCACACGATCATCACGTTCGAAGCGTCGATCGGCATGTCCTTGTCGATGATCCCTCCGGTGTTGAGTTCGCCGGTCGCGCGCTGATGGCGCTTGGCTGTGGCAACACCCTCCACGATGATCCTGTTCTCCTTGGGGAACACCTTTGCGATCCTGGACTCCTTGCCAGCGTCCTTCCCCGAGATGACGAGCACCGTGTCCCCGGTACGCAGCTTCATCACAGCACCTCCGGAGCGAGGGAAACGATGCGCATGAACTGCTTGTCACGCAACTCCCGGCCGACGGGCCCGAAAATGCGGGTGCCACGCGGCTGGCGCTGATCGTTGATGATCACACATGCGTTCTCATCGAAACGGATATAGGAACCGTCTTCACGACGGCGTTCCTTCTTCGTGCGCACGACAACGGCCTTGACGACCTCGCCCTTCTTGACGGTGCCTCCCGGCGTTGCATCCTTGACGGTGGCAACGATGATGTCACCGACGCCCGCGTACCGACGCCCTGATCCCCCGAGCACGCGGATCGTGAGCACTTCGCGCGCTCCCGAGTTGTCCGCGACCTTGAGACGCGATTCCTGCTGGATCATCTCGCACGCTCCACGACTTCATCGATCCGCCACCGCTTCGACTTCGACAGCGGCCGCGTTTCCACGATCCTCACAGTGTCGCCAACGTGAGCGTCGTTCGACGCATCGTGGACGTGGAACTTCTTCCGTACGGGCACCGTCTTGCCGTAGCGTGCGTGACGCTTTGC
>CAYLIR010000192.1:0-4253 GCA_964383515.1 uncultured Acidimicrobiaceae bacterium | reverse complement strand
GTACCGAACCGTGCAACAAGAACACATCCTGACTGACGAGCGCCATCGCCTTGCGGATACTGCTTTGGGACAGGCCGGTGAGGTCCCTTCCATCGAGGCGCACAGAGCCACCGTCCGGGTCGTAGAACCGCAGGATGAGCTTTACGAGTGTGGTCATTCCCGAACCTGTCGATCCGACGAAGGCTGTCGTCGTGAAAGGTGCTATGTCGAGGCTGATCCTGTCGAGCACCGGATAGCCGTCCACATAGCCGAACGTGACGTTCTCGAAGGCTATGGATCCAGAGATCGTTCCAGGCTCGATCCTATGCGCTCCGTCGATGATCGTTGGCTTCGCGTCGAGCACGTCGAGGATCCGTCTCGTCGATGCCATCGCCCGCTGATACAGGTCGACCGTCTGCCCGAGCCTTGTCAACGGCCACAGCAGTCGCTGGGTGAGGAACACCATCACCGAATACAGCCCGATGTTGAGCTGGCCGTCGATAGCAAGGAACCCACCCCAGACGAGCGTTGCCGAGAACCCGATCAAGATAGCGATTCGGATCAGGGGGGTGAACACGGACGAGAGTGCGATAGCGGACGCATTGGCTTGGCGATACCTATCGGATGAGGCGGCGATGCGTGCTACCTCACGTCGTTCCGCTGTGAAGGACTTGATCGTTGAGATCCCCCCGATGTTGTTCGCGAGTTGATCGTTGATCGCTGCCGCCTCGTCGCGCACTGCGGCATATCGAGGCTCGATCCTTCTCTGGAAGAGCAGCGAACCCCACAGGATCACCGGAATCGGTAGGAACGCGAGCCATGCGATCGACGGGGCGATGATGAAGAACGCCGTGCCAATGAGGACAACGGTCGTTGCGAGTTGGATGACCTCGTTGGCTCCGACATCGAGGAAACGCTCGAGCTGGTTCACATCGTCGTTGAGCACTGCCATGAGATCACCAGACGGGCGATCCTCGAAATAGGCGATGTCGAGATCCTGGAGGTGGGCGTAGGCGTCGACGCGTAGATCGTGCTGGATGGATTGAGCGAGGTTCCTCCATCTGACGGACAGGAGATACTCGAAGGCGGACTCGAGTCCCCAGACGATGAAGGTGATCAGCGCGATCACGAGGATCTGTTTCTTGGGATCCTCAATACCGAGTTCGCCGAGCAGGCTCCCTGAACCGTTGGCAACGACGTCAACGGCCATGCCGATGAGGAACGGCGGTGCGATGTCTACTGCCTTGTTGAGGAAGGACCAGATCGTTGCAACGACTACCTGGCGGCGATAGGCGGTGACATAGCGCCACAATCGGCGCAGTGGGGGCGTCTCGATCTGCATCGCCACAGAGCGTAGCCCGCCCCACACTGGCCGCTACGGTGCGACCGTCGTTGGCGGAGCAGTGTCCGGTGACGCCCTGCCGATGAGCACATCGATCGTGGCACCGGGCCCGATCTTCGCTCCCGGCGGTGGAGTGGTGGTCACGACAAGGCCGTACAGCGTTGGATCGGCGATGCCCACGTCGACCATGTTCCAGGAGAAATCGAACCCGGCGCTATCTCGGAACGCCCGAAGCGCTGCTGAGGCATCGTCAGGTGTCATGCCTCGCAGATCGATCATGTTCTGGGCGGGGGCAACGCCGCTCGAGACCGTGATCACAACCTCGGTGCCTTCCTTGACGGTCGCACCGGGCCCGGGGACCATGGAGATGAACTCACCCTTGGGAAGCTTGCTCGGGACAGCTTTCGTCACACCTCGCAGGCCAAGCGCGTACAGGGACTTGATCGTTGCATTCGTCGACTTCTGCCGTTTCGGCACCTTGGTGTTTGGGGTGATGCGATACGCATTTGTTCCTTCAGGATCGGCAGGGAAGTCGGCCGCTGGCATGTCCTGGGTTGCGTAGGTCATGAACTCGTTCCATACCGGAGCAGCCAGGCTTCCGCCATACGCCCTGCGGTAGTACTGCTCTTTGCCCGTGATGTCGTTCCACACGACGAAGTCTTCAAGTGGTAGTTGGGCATCTGCGTATCCGACCCAGACCGCGGTAGTGAGTTGGGGGACGAATCCGACGAACCATACGTCGCGTGAATTCGCTGCTGTGCCCGTCTTGCCAGCCTGTGGCCTCCCGATGTTGGCTCGTTTTGCCGTCCCGTTCGATACGACCTTCTTCATGGCGCCGACGACCGCTGCGCTGATCTGGGCGGACAGCACCCTGCGGGGTTCGACTTCGTGTTGATAGATGACGGTGCCGTCTTTGTCGGTGATCCTCTCGATGAGGAACGGATCCACCTTCTCGCCGAAGTTCGCGAACGTTGAGTACGCCGCTGCCATCTCAAGCGGAGATACGCCGAGGGCACCGAGCGTGATCGAGGGGTAGGCGGGAAGCGGGGAAGTGATCCCGAGCCTGTGCGCCATCTCCGCTACGGGTTCGGCTCCGATCGTGTCGACGACTCGTGCATAGACGGTGTTCACCGAGTTGTATGTCGCAGACTCGAGCGTGCGGACGTCTGGAGGCGAAGAACCTCCTGCGTTCGAGACGATCCACACGTTGCCGTCAGAAGAGCAAGGAGCGTCGCATTCGATGGTCGCAGGCGATGAGTCGTCCCAGTACGTGCCGAGTGTGATCGGGTGGCCGTTGCGCTCACCCGATTCGAGCGCGGCAGCGAGTGTGAACGGCTTGAAGGCTGAACCTGGTTGGCGCGAGCCTTGCGAGGCAAGGTCATAGGGTCGTTGCCCTGCCTCGATATCCGTGCCGTAGTCGACACCAGATGCGAGGACCCTGATCGCTCCCGTGGCGTTGTCGATCGTTGCTATGGCTCCCGTCGGGCCGGGCATGCCTGGGCGGAACCATGCTCGCAGGATGTCGTTGGCTCTCTCCTGGAGATCCATGTCGAGCGTGATGTCGATGGTGAGGCCACCGCCCCCATCGCAGTCGACGACGGCGGCGGGACACCCGAAGATGGCACGCTTACGTTCGGCGTAGGTATCGCCGAGTCCGTACTGGCTCGTGCGCAGGAGTTCCTGGCGCACCGCGATCATCACCTGTGGGGAGAGGGTTTCGACGTCTTGACGGTCGATGACGCCGAGAGGCTCCTGCTTGGCCTCTTCGGCATCTGCCGGAAGGATGTAGCCGTTCTCGACCATCCGGTCGATCGTCCGATTTCTGGCCTCGAGGACATTGTCCGGCTTCAGCCTCGGGTGGTAGAAGGTCGGGTTGCGGATCGGGCTGGGGAGCAGGGCGGCTTCCGCGATGGTGAGCTCGTCAAGATCCTTGCCGAAGTACTCCTGGGCAGCAGCCTTGATGCCATAGGCATTCGCACCGAAGAACACAGAGTTCGCCCAGAACTCGAGGATCTGGTCTTTGTCGTAGCGTCGCTCGAGCTCTGCTGCGATGACGGCTTCACAGAGCTTGCGCTCCAGGGTTCGCTCGGATCCGGTGAAATTCTGCTTCACGACCTGCTGGGTGATCGTCGATCCACCACCGCCACCCTGGCCGGTTGCCTGGGTGAGCGCTGCGCGCCCGATCGCTGAGAAGTTGATGCCGTGGTGTTCGTAGAACGACTTGTCCTCAGCGGACAGCAAGGCAGCGATGACGAGGTCTGGCGTTTCATCGAGGCTGACCGGCAGCGAATTGCGCTCGGTCATCCGCCCGAGTTCGACGCCATCGGAGGTTCGTACGATGGACAGCGTCGAAAGGTCGGGAAACGAGAGGTCGAGCTGTGACGTATCGCAAAGGTATCTGTCGGTGACGGTTCGGACTGTCCCGAACGCCGAGTTGACGCCCAAGAACCCGAACAGGCCGACCCAGGTCGCGGCGAGTACCACGATCACACCGAGACCGATGAACGAGGGCAGGCGGCGCCAGCGTCGTTCCTGCGCCTCTATCTCGCGAATCTCTGGTTGCATGGCCTGGTCTGTCCCCGTGTCATCACACGCTCCCGACGACACTATCGACTACCTTATGAGCATAGGAACGGACCTCAGATAGCAGGGGAACTCGACGATGACCGATGACCGCACCGTGTACGGCCCCGACGATCTGGACGGGTGGGACCCACAGGCACAGCTTGGTGAACCAGGGGAGTTCCCCTATACGCGCGGCCCGTACGCTTCGATGTACACGGGCCGCTTGTGGACGATGCGCCAGTATGCAGGGTTCGGGGACGCCTCAGCGACGAACCGGCGCTTCCGCGATCTGCTTGCTGCTGGCCAGACGGGTCTGTCGGTTGCGTTCGATCTGCCGACGCAGATGGGGCTCGACTCGGACGATCCG
>CAYLIR010000191.1:0-4260 GCA_964383515.1 uncultured Acidimicrobiaceae bacterium | reverse complement strand
GTCCCTCACAACACCCACCCCGCCGACCACCAGCCCCGCACCGTCGACCACGACCTCGACCACCACGACCTCGACCACCACGACCACGACCACGACGACCACCGTCGCTCCGAGCGACCCTCCGCCCGGGGCAGTGACCGGCGTCACGGTCGGTATCGGTGCCGGTAGCGGAGAGGTCATGGTGGAATGG
Source organism: uncultured Acidimicrobiaceae bacterium (assembly GCA_964383515.1). GTDB lineage: Bacteria > Actinomycetota > Acidimicrobiia > Spongiisociales > UBA5794 > JAMBLL01. Next base: position 4,070 of record CAYLIR010000191.1, on the reverse strand, counting down.
GACAGGGGGCTCGAGCCAGATCTCGACCACTACAACATCTGGTACTCCCTCACGCCAGGGCAGGCGAAGACCCTGCTCGCAGCGATCAGCCACGATCCTGGAGCGATCGAGGCTCCCGCCTACGACGCCGGCTCTGGGAGGACAGCGTATGTGGACTTCCCCCGCGTGCAGCAACCAGGAACCGAGTGCTACCAGATCTCGGCCGTCGACACCGCGGACAACGAGAGCGACAGGACAGCCGAGGTGTGTCTCCCCAACGATCCTCCTCCCGCCGTGGAAGACTTCACCGTCGAGCTTGGCGGCGGGAGCGGCGAAGTGTTCCTGACGTGGAAACGGGTGCTAGCGCCAGACATGGACCACTACGACATATGGTACTCGGAGCTGCCAGGAGAGCCCAAGTCGCTCTTGGATTCTGTCGCCAACGACCCCGCCATGTTGGATGCACCTGCCTACGACGTTGGAGGGGGTGTCACCGGATACATCGACTTCCCACGCAACCTGACGGCCAACACCCAGTGCTATCAGATCACCGCCGTCGATGCGGCAGGCCTTGAGAGCGAGCGAACCCCGCAACGGTGTCTGACATCGGGACTGTGAGCACGGCCAGCCCCCATCGTCAACAGCACCGGACAGGTGGATCCGTCGGGACTGTTGGTGTCGGAGAGAAGACTCGAACTTCCACGGGACTATGTCCCACTAGGCCCTCAACCTAGCGCGTCTACCAATTCCGCCACTCCGACGTGGTGCGAAGCCGCAAGTATACCCGACGCACTCGAGAACGGTCAGACGCCATGAAACCCAGCTCCACCGCTCGCACGGGCTCTCGAACACTCAGGATGTCACGAGGATGCTACCGATGCTTTCGTCGTCTCCGAGAAGTCGATGCCAGCGAAGTGGCAGGCCACGGGGTGGCCCTGGCCCCGTTCGATCAGTTCCGGCTCTTCTTCTGCGCAGATGTCTTGCGCCTGCCAACAGCGTGTGCGGAAGCGGCAGCCTGATGGGGGATCTGTCGGGCTCGGCACGTCACCCTCGAGCATGATCCGAGAACGCGCTTCTCGCCCCGCCGGATCAGGTACCGGCACCGCAGAGAGGAGTGCCTGGGTGTAGGGATGCGCTGTGTGGTCGTAGACGTCGAACTCGTCTCCCTGTTCGGCGATCTTCCCGAGGTACATCACCGCGAGACGGTCCACGATGTGGCGAACGACAGCGAGGTCGTGGGCGATGAACAGGTACGCCACGCCGAACTCCTTCTGGATGTCCTCGAGGAGGTTCACCACTTGTGCCTGCACCGAAACGTCGAGCGCCGACACCGGTTCGTCTGCGATGATGATCTTCGGATCGACGGCCAGGGCTCGGGCTATCCCGATCCGCTGGCGTTGACCTCCGGAGAACTGGTGCGGATACCTGCTGACATTGTTCGGATTGAGGCCCACCACCTCGAGAAGCTCCTGGGTTCTGCTCCTGCGATCCTTCTTGGGCACGCCTCCATGGATCGACCACGGCTCAGCGATGATGTCGCCGACGGTCATGCGCGGGTTGAGCGACGCGTAGGGATCCTGGAAGATGATCGTGATGTCTGTCCGGATGTCACGCAACTCTGACTTCGACAGGGAGAAGATGTCTGTGCCCTGGAAGTAGGCATGTCCGGCTGTCGGCTCTTCGAGTCGGATGATGGTGCGGGCCGCCGTCGTCTTTCCACAACCGGACTCACCCACGATGCCAAGCGTTTCTCCGGGATAGAGATCGAAGGACACACCGTCGACGGCTTTGACGTCGCCCACCTTCTTCTTGAACACGATCCCTTTCGTCACGGGAAAGTACTTCTTCATGTCGACGACCCGGAGAATCGGATCGCCCTTCGGTGTGTCAGCCGCCATCGTGCACCTCCTGCCAGTAGAAACACGCAGACGAATGCGAGTCGGTGATGCGTTCAAGGGGCGGGGCTTCGGTGCTGCAGCGATCCTTCGCCAAGAAGCATCGCGGATGGAAGGGGCATCCAGATGGGATGCGGAGGAGGTCTGGTGGAGACCCGGGGATCGGGTTGAGGCGGTCGAGGTGCACATCAGGTCGGGCGATCGAGTCCATGAGCCCACGCGTGTAGGGATGGGCGGGATGGTGGTAGAGCTCCTCGACGTCGCCGCGTTCCATCCGCCTGCCTGCGTACATGACAACGACCCTGTCTGCAACTTCGGCGACCACGGCAAGGTCGTGCGTGATGAGGATGAGGCCCATGCCGGTCTCGTCCTGCAGTTCCTTGAGGAGATCCATGATCTGGGACTGCACCGTGACGTCGAGGGCGGTCGTCGGCTCATCCGCGATGATCACATCGGGGTTGAGCGACAGCGCCATGGCGATCATGACCCTCTGGCGCATGCCGCCGGAGAACTCGTGCGGGTAGGAGTTGACTCGGTTGCGTGCCGACGGGATCTTGACCCGCTCCATCATCTCGATGGCTCGCTCCTTGGCTTCCTTGCGCGACAGCCCTTGATGCACGCGGTACATCTCACCGATCTGCCAGCCGACAGAGAAAACAGGGTTGAGCGCCGTCAACGCATCCTGGAACACCATGGCTATCCGGCTGCCCCGAACCTCGGGAACGGCGTGATCGAGCGCCCCGGTCTTGCTGTTGGGCTCAAGGAGCTCGATGCCGCGGAACTTGACGCTCCCCTCGGTGACGAACCCTGGCGGTGTGTCGAGGATCCCCATCACGGCCTGGGCGCTCACGCTCTTTCCACTGCCGGACTCGCCCAGGATGGCAAGCGTCTCGCCCTGACCGAGCGTATAGGACAACCCGTTGACTGCCTGTACGATGCCGTCTTCGATGCGGAACTCGACATGGAGATTGTCGACCTCGAGCATCGGCGCGTCCGGGTCGATCGCCCTGCCTGCAACGTCGTGTGGGGTAGAAAGAGTCGTAGCCATGATCAGCGCAACTTCGGGTCGAGAGCATCGCGTAGAGCGTCGCCCATGAGTATGAACGAGAAGACCGTTGCGCTCAGGAACGCTCCGGGGAAGACGAGGAGATGCGGCGCCGAGATGATGCGCTGCTGCGCCGTGCTGATCATCAGCCCCCACGAGATGGCTGGGAGCTGAAGGCCGACGCCAAGGAACGAGAGGGCAGCCTCCGCAGCGATGACCACACCGACATAGATGGCGGAAACGATGATCACCGGTGCGATCGCGTTCGGGAGCACGTGCCGGATGATGATACGCGTGTTGCTCGCTCCCATGGCCCGCGCAGCGTCCACGAAGTCGTTGGCTTTCACGGCAAGCACGGACGATCGCACGAGACGCAGGAGCGTCGCCCAGCCAAGGACGATCAGCACCAGGCTCACGGTGAGGATGCCTCGTTTCCTCAACACGCTGAGAATCACGATGCCGCCGAGGATCGTCGGGATCACGAACCAGATGTCGGTGATGCGCCCGATGATGGAGTCGACGACACCGCCGTAGTAGCCGGCGATCGCTCCACCGATGATGGCGATCAGTGTGACGAAGAAGACGACGACGATTCCGATCGTGATCGATACCCTGGTTCCGTAGATGGTGCGCGAGTAGTAGTCGCAGCCCTGGAGGTCGGTTCCGAACCAGTGCTCCTTGCTCGGCAGCAGCAACGAATCGACAAGGTTGCATTGCCGTGGATCGTGCGTTGCGAACAGACCAGGGAACAGCGAGATGATCACGAGGATCAGGATGAGCGATGCTGAGATGATGAACACGGGGCGGCGTCGTAGCTCGCGCCATGCGTCACCCCACAAGCTCGCTTCTCGCGGCAGGTCCTCGAGCGCTTCGTCGATGACCGGTGTTTGCCCGAAGTGCTCTTTGGCGTCTTCGACGACCGCCTGGTCGGCACGAGTACGCTCGCGGACCGCCTCGTGAGCTGCATCCGAGGGCAGCGTGGGCTCGTCGGCGAAGCCGTCGCGCGGATCGTCTGGCATGTCACTCATAGCGGATCCTCGGGTCGAGTATGCCGTACAGGACGTCAACGAGCAGGTTCGCGACCATATACACGATGACGAGGAACGTAGCTATCCCGACGACGACCACACCTTCCTGGTTTCTCGTCGCAT
>CAYLIR010000190.1:0-4277 GCA_964383515.1 uncultured Acidimicrobiaceae bacterium | reverse complement strand
GGCGAGGTAGGACGGGTCGGCGTGGCCATCGACTCGATCGACGACATGCGTCGCTTGTTCGACGAGATCCCGCTCGCCGAGGTATCTACATCGATGACGATCAACGCGACGGCAGCTGTCCTTGTCCTGCTGTATCAGATCGTTGCCGAGGAGCAAGGCGCCGATGGGAACCTCTTGCGCGGAACAATCCAGAACGACATCCTCAAGGAATACATAGCGCGAGGCACCTACATCTATCCCGTCGCTCCCTCGATGCGTATCATCACCGACATCTTCGCGTACTGTGCGGACAACCTCGCAAACTGGAACACCATATCGATCTCGGGATACCACATCCGCGAAGCGGGCTCGACGGCTGCCCAGGAAGTAGCGTTCACGATCGCGAACGGTCTCGCCTACGTGGAAGCCGCACGCGCTGCAGGGCTCGACGTCGACGACTTCGCCCCGAGGCTGTCGTTCTTCTGGAACGCGCACAACGGCTTGTTCACCGAAGCTGCCAAGTTCCGAGCAGCGCGGAGGCTGTGGGCGCGCGTGATGCGCGAAAGGGTCGGTGCCAGGTCCCCTGCATCGTGGAAGATGCGGTTCCACACCCAGACAGCAGGTTCGAGCCTGACCGCCCAGCAGCCGCTCAACAATGTCGTTCGCACGTCGTACCAGGCACTCTCCGCGGTCCTCGGCGGGACGCAGTCACTGCACACGAATTCCTATGACGAGGCACTCGGCCTCCCGACGGCCGATGCTGCGATGCTCGCACTGCGCACTCAGCAGGTGCTCGGGTACGAGACGGGCGTTGCCGACGTCATCGATCCGCTCGCAGGGAGCTACTTCGTTGAATCGTTGACCGATGAGATCGAGGGTGAAGCTGTAGCGTTGATCGAACACATCGACGAACTCGGCGGTGCGGTGCACGCTATCGAAGCCGGGTTCCCCCAGCGTGAGATCGAAGAGGCCGCGTATCGATATGCGAAAGGTGTTGACGATCGGTCCGTGGTCACCGTTGGCGTGAACCGGTTCATGTCCGAATCGGACGCGCCCATTGACGTACTGCACCTGGATCCGAACATCGAGAGCAACCAGGTTGCCTCGCTCGTGGAGCGGAAATCTCTTCGGGACGCCACCGCGGTGCAACGAAGGCTCGAAGCGGTGACGGAGACGGCCAGCGGGGCCGCGAACTTGCTGTATCCGATCAAAGCGGCACTCATCGAAGGCGCGACCATCGGAGAGATAACCAACGCTCTGGTACCTGTGTTCGGAAGGTACACACCCCGCGGATGACGGGACTCATCGTCGTTGCTACTTGATCACCATCAAGACAGCACCAGGAGTGACGGTATCGCCGACCTGGATGCGCAGCTCGACGATCTCACCTGACGTGTTCGCCTTGATCTCGTTCTCCATCTTCATGGCTTCGAGGACGCACACCGTCTCGCCCTCGTTGACGTGGGATCCCGCCTTGTGATGGACCTTGACGATCGTGCCTTGCATGGGGGCGATGATGGCTCCCTCGTTCGTGCTTCCGGTCGCCTGGCTGGACAGCTTCGGCGCCCTGCGGCGCGGTGCGATGCGTTTTCCTGAGCCAGGAGCGGTCATCACCTTCGCCCAGTACTTGACGGTGAAGCGACGGCCCCCGACCTCCACCGTCATGGAACGCTCGGCGAGTTCCTCTTCTTCAGGGAGCGTTGGTGCGCTGGGTCGGTCGAGGCCGGTGAAATCCATCTCGTCTTCGACGAGCCTCGTGGAGATGTTCCCGTCGAGGAAGCGTTCGTCGGAGATGATCAGGAGATGCGCCGGTATCGTCGTGTCGACCCCTTCGATGACGTATTCGTCGAGGGCGCGTTTCGCTCGGGCCACGGCAGCGTCGCGGGTCGCCCCTTTGACGATCAGCTTCGCGATCAGGTTGTCGTAGTACTGGCTGATCGTCGAACCCTGGACGACGCCGGAATCGACCCTGACACCCGGCCCGGCAGGTTCGCTGTACGTCACGAGTGTTCCCGGGTTCGGAGCGAAGCCACGCGATGGGTCTTCTGCATTGATCCTGAACTCGATCGCGTGTCCGACAGGAGTCGGAGTTTCGGTGACGGACAAGGGCTCACCCATGGAGATCTTGATCTGTTCCGTGACGAGATCGATCCCGAACACCTCTTCGGTGACGGTGTGTTCGACCTGGATGCGAGTGTTCATCTCGAGGAAATAGAACTCACCCTCTGAGAACAGGAACTCGACCGTGCCAGCAGACTCGTATCCGGCTGCATGGCCGAGCGCGAGCGCGAGTCTCCCGAGTGTCGCTCGGTCCTGGGCCGTGAAGGCCGTTGCGGGTGATTCCTCAAGGAGTTTCTGGTGCCTGCGTTGGAGGGAGCAGTCTCGCTCCCCGAGGAACACACCGTTTCCGTGGGTGTCGAACAGGACCTGTGCTTCGATATGGCGGGCGTTCTCGAGGTATCGCTCCACGTATACGGCCGGATTGCCGAACCAAGCCTCTGCCTCGCGGGCTGCAGAGTCGAATGCATCCTTGAGACCGTCGGCTGTTCGAATGACCTTCAGGCCGCGTCCGCCGCCGCCGGCTGCAGCCTTGATGGCCACGGGGAACCCATGTTCAGATGCGAACGCTTCGACCTGATCGGCCGAGGTCAGCGGTTCGAGCGTTCCGGGCACACTGGCGACGTTTGCCTTGTCAGCGGTGATCCGGGATTCGATCTTGTCGCCCATCATCGCGATAGCGCTCGGAGGTGGGCCTATCCAGATCAGGCCAGCATCGATGACCGCCTGGGCGAAGTCAGCGCTCTCGGCAAGGAACCCGTATCCGGGATGGATACCTCCAGCTTCGGATGCATGCGCGATCTCGAGGATCCGCTCCATGTTCAGATAGGACTCAGATGCAGGAGCCGGTCCGACGTTCCAAGCCTCGTCTGCCATGGACGTGTGGACGGCATCTCTGTCGAGCTCCGAGTAGATGGCGATGGTGTGGAGGCCGAGATCCTTGGCAGCGCGGATGATCCGGACGGCGATCTCGCCTCTGTTTGCGATGAGTATCGATTTCACGTGCGCATCCTAGGGCATGGTCGTCGTATGGCCAGAGGTGGGGGAGTGTCAGATCGCATCACAGCGGGATGTTGCCGTGTTTCTTCGGTGGCAGGGTCTCGCGCTTGTTTCGCAGCATCTCGAGTGCCCTGATGAGCTTAGGTCTGGTCGTGCTCGGCTCTATCACATCATCGACAAGCCCATGGCGCGCTGCAACATAGGGGTTGTTGAACTGCTCCTCATAGTCCGCGACGAGTTCCGCACGAGCGTTCTCCTCATCGTCAGCTGCAGCGAGCTCTCTGCGATGGATGACGTTGACCGCACCCTGTGCCCCCATCACTGCTATCTCAGCGGAAGGCCAAGCGAACACGATGTCGGCGCGAACGGCCCGCGAGTTCATGACCAGGAACGCTCCTCCGTACGCCTTGCGCATGATGACGGTGATCCGGGGAACGGTCGCTTCGGAGAACGCGTAGAGGAGCTTCGCCCCGTGTCTGATGATCCCATCGTGTTCCTGGTCGACGCCGGGAAGGAAGCCGGGCACGTCGACGAGGGTCACGAGAGGGATATTGAACGCATCGCAGAACCGGACGAATCGGGCAGCTTTGACGGAGGCGTCGATGTTGAGCGTTCCCGCGAGAACCGAGGGCTGGTTCGCGACGACGCCGATCGTGTAGCCGTCGAGTCTCGCGAGGCCAACGACGATGTTCCCAGCCCAGTGCTCGTGCACCTCGTAGAACTCGCCGTCATCAACGATGCTCGCGATCACATCCTTTACGTCATACGGCTGGCTTGCCGAGTCGGGGACGATGGTGGTGAGCGCTTCATCTACGCGGTCCCTGGCGTCGATCGGTGTGAAGAACGGGGGGACTTCCATGTTGTTGGACGGGAGGAATGAGAGGAGATATCTGACCTCCTCCATGGCATCGCGGTCGTCGCGTGTCACGAAATGTGTGACGCCACTCCTGCCGGCGTGGGCGTGAGCACCACCGAGTTCATCCATCGACACGTCTTCGCCTGTGACGGTCTTGATGACGTCGGGGCCGGTGATGAACAGATGCGAGGTACCTTCAACCTGGTAGATGAAGTCGGTGAGCGCAGGCGAGTAGACGGCTCCGCCAGCGCACGGTCCCATGACCACGGAGATCTGTGGGATCACACCGGAAGCTCGGACGTTCCTTTCGAAGATGCGTCCGTAGCCATTGAGACCGAGCACGCCCTCTTGGATGCGGGCACCTCCCGAGTCCTTGAGGCCGATG
>CAYLIR010000189.1:0-4294 GCA_964383515.1 uncultured Acidimicrobiaceae bacterium | reverse complement strand
GGGGGGCACGTACTGGCTGATGCTCCGCCACTCCCGCGAACCCACACCAAACACTCCCACCGCCCTCGACGCGCTCGTCGGCCGGGTGCGGTTCCGCGATGCACTGGTGCTGCTCCTCCTGCCGGTCTCTGCTTCGCTCGTCTACGCGGCGACATGGGAGCTTGCACCGTCACCTTCCACCTTGAGTGCTCTGTATTGGATCTTCGTGGCCGGTCAAGTCCTTGGCGGCCTCGGTGCCTTTGTCTGGGCTGCGCGACCGAGCATCGCGTCCGCATCGTCCAAGGCAAGCCCTCTCCCAACTCCCAGGCAGCGATAGCACCGATCCACACCGCTGGCACGCTACATCGGAGGCGTGGTTCGACCCATGTCTGCGAAGAGCGTGAACTCGGGCAAGAAGGTCATATCGACCTTGCCAACACCACCCTGGCGGTGTTTTGCGATGACGACCTCTGCGATCCCCTTGGATTCGACCTTCTCCGGAAAGTAGTACTCATCTCTGTAGATGAACATGACCACATCGGCATCCTGCTCAACCGCACCGGACTCACGCAGGTCACCAAGCCGCGGGCGTTTGTCCTCACGAGATTCAACTCCGCGGTTGAGCTGAGACAACGCGATGATCGGCACATGGAGTTCCCGGGCGAGGTTCTTGAGCGACCGTGAGATCATGGCGATCTCCTGCTGGCGATTCTCCTGTCCCGATCCGTTCATCAGCTGCAAGTAGTCGACAACGACGAGGTCGAGCCCCGGCTTGCGGCGCAGGCGTCTGCATTTCGCTCGGATCTCCGTGACCGTCAAGCCTGGCGAATCGTCGACGAAGATGTTCTGCTTGTACAGCGCTCCTGCTGCGTTGGACAGTTTCGTGAAGTCGTTCTCGGTCAGACTCCCCGTGCGCAGCTTCTGGGAATCGATGCGGCCCTTCGCACACAGCATGCGCGTCACAACTTCCTCACGGCTCATCTCGAGGGAGAAGATCGCGACGGTGTTCCCGTTGAGCGCAACATTCTGCGATATGTTGAGGGCCAGAGCCGTCTTTCCCATGCCCGGACGGGCCGCGACGATGACAAGGTTCGTCGGATGAAGCCCCGCGAGCTTCCTATCCAGGTCCCTGAATCCGGTGGAGATCCCTGTGACAGCTGACCCCGAACGCTGCAGCTCTTCTGCCTTCTCGATGGCAGGCCCAAGCAGATCGTCGATGGCCTGAAGGCCATCCCCCACCTGGCGTTCCGCCACTGCGAAAACCGACTGCTCCGCCTGGTCGACGACCTCGGCTATTGGCTCGTCCATCTGGCTTGCGATGGCCGAGATGTCACCTGCGACCTTCATCAGCCTTCGTCGCAACGAGTGCTCCTCGACAATGCCTGCGTAGTACTCGACGTTCGATGTCGATGGCACAGAATCGATGAGCCTCGTCAAGAAGTCGATGCCACCCATGCGATCCAGCGAACCATCCCTGCGCAGCCCTTCAGAGACGGTGACCGCGTCGATGGGCTCATTGGCATCGAAGAGCTGCCTGATAATGTCGAAGATCTGCTGGTGAGCAGGTTTGTAGAAGTCCTCAGAGTGGAGCGTTTCGAGTGCCACGTTGGCGGCGTCAGCGGAGAGCAGGACAGCTCCAAGTACCGACTCCTCAGCATCGATGCTATGGGGTGGCACTTTCGGTGATCGAGATGTGTATGAGCTGACAACCGCCGTCACGGGTCCTCCTCGTGTCCATCGCCAACATGGCACCCATCATCATGATCGCCGCGTACGACGTTTCCTGGTGCTTGACGCCAGCTTCACGAGCATAAGGCCGACTATGACCTCTCAAGGCTGGGATTTGCGGGGAGTTTTTCGCGGTCCCGTTCCACACACGAAACGTCGGCGCACCATGCGGCACACCCACCTCCTCACACCAGTGATCTCGAACTACGCGGGGATTACATCCAACGTAACGGAGACCTTCACCTCAGGGTGTGGCGCCAGGACGATCTCGTGAAGGCCGATCTCTTTGATCGGTTCATGGTCGGCGATGATCTTCTTGTCGATCTCGACGCCAGTGAACTTGACGATCGCCTCAGCGATGTCTGCATCGCCGATCGAACCGAACAAGTTGCCCGAGTCGCCTGCGCGTGCTGCGACAACGACCCTCGTGCCAGAGAGAGAATCTCCGAGCGCCCTGGCCTCTTCGAGCGCCTTGCGCTCGGCATCGATGCGAGCCTGGCGCGTTGCCTCTGCCTGGCGCAGCGCACCGTCGGATGCCTTGACAGCGAACTTCTTCGGGATCAAGTAGTTGCGCGCATAGCCGTCAGATACGTCGACGACGTCGCCTTTGACGCCGAGCGGGTCAACCGGCTTGGTGAGTATGACCTTCATGCCTAGGACCTCGTCTGGGTGTAGGGCAGCAACGCCATCTCGCGGGCGTTCTTGATGGCCGTCGACACCTCGCGCTGGCGCTTCGGTGACAGCCCGGTCACGCGACGTGAACGGATCTTGCCACGATCCGACATGAACTTGCGGAGCAAGGCCACGTCCTTGTAGTCGACGACTTCGTCTTCTTTGAACTTGTATACGACCCGCTTCTTCTTGCGCGGGTTCACCTCGGGGCGACGGCGTCGCCTTGATGAGTTTGGCTTCTGTGCCATGGGGGTCTCCTTGGAAGTATCTCTGCTTAGAACGGGGCGTCGTCAGGACCGTAATCGGTCTTGGCAACCGGTGCAGCAGGTGCAGCGTTTCCGCCACCGTATCCACCAGTGCCACTGCCGAAGCTACCGCCATCACCACGGGGTATCTTCGTCACGGTCGCCGTTGCCCACCGCAACGACGGGCCGATCTCCTGGATATCGAGTTCGACAACAGATCGTTTCTCGCCTTCGTTCGTCTCCCACGTCCGCTGCTTGAGCCTGCCGCTGATCACGACCCTGGCACCCTTGGTGAGGGACTCGGCAACGTTCTCTGCCATGTCACGCCAGCACGTGCCGCGGAAGAAGCTCGTTTCCTCCTGCCATTCGCCATTGCGATCCTGATAGCGACGACTGTCCGCAACACTGAGGTTCACCATCGCGACACCGCTTGCGGTGAAGCGAAGCTCCGGGTCTGCAGTGAGGTTTCCGACGACGGTCACATTGTTACTCATGAATTCTCTCTTCCCATGGCCTGTTCATAGTGTGACAGGCCACTGTGACACGATCGACTACGACGACAGCCGCATGATCTTGTGACGAACCACCGAATCGAGGAGCGAAAGTGATCGGTCGAGCACGTTCTGGAGATCGGTGTCCCCATCGAAAGTGATGACCGAGTAGTACCCCTCGTTCATGTGGTTGATCTCGTAGGCGAAGCGGCGCTTGCCCCAGAAATCTGTTTCTTTGACGGTTCCGTCTCTGTCAGTGATGGCTGTTTCGATCTCCTCCACGGCAGATCTGACATCTGGCTCTGCCATGTCGTACCGGTGGATCACCATCAACTCATACGAGCGCATGCGATTTTCCTCCTCTGGACATCCGCTGTGCGGACGGCCCCCACAGGTGGTGGGAGCAGGACGTTCTCGCCTCAAGCGGCGAGGCGGCACCTCGTGAGTACCGTCTGGGTGCCCTAAGCATAACGCCCTCCAGCCCCCTGTCGCTTGGGCTTGGGTGCACTACCGGTGCCTGCCTGGGCCTGGCCCGCGCCAGGAGGCTTGCGACCGGGCAGTTCGTTCGCCTCGGGTACCTCTGTGGATGCGATCTACATCCAGGCCGAAACGTCAGTCATCGGTATAGCGGATCGTGGTGTTCTTGGTGATCCAGTCGAGGGTTCCCGGCGGAGCTTCGATGGCATACCGGAAATCGAGGTCATCGGGCTGGTAGGTCGGACACGGATCCTCGGTGCACGGCTGCATCGCTGCCCGCCCCTTGAACGTGCCGTCCTCGTTGAACCACACGATGTCGAGCGGGATCAACGTGTTCTTCATCCAGAACGGGTCACCGTCATGTCGCCAGAAGAACAACATGCCGTCGAGATCCCCGAGGCTGACGACTCCTTGAAGCCCCTGGGATCGCAGGGAGGGGTCGTCGGCGATCGCCAGCAACAGTTCCCGATCGCCAACGTGCACCGGCTTGACACGGAACGCGTCGATCTCGACAGGCACTTCGAGGGCCATCGTGTCGGACGTTTCGGCTACAACCGTCGTCGAAACAAGCGACGCTGCATGCGATGTCGTGGAGGGCGTCGCGGTATCGGGTCCCGGAGTCGACACAGACGTCGACGCCGAGCATGCAGACAACACGAGCGCGACGAGAAGGACAGGGATGGTTCTCATGCCGACCACGCG
>CAYLIR010000188.1:0-4301 GCA_964383515.1 uncultured Acidimicrobiaceae bacterium | reverse complement strand
CGCGTAGAAGGCGCCGCCGCTGGCCTCAGGGGCGGTCGCGGCGCGCAGTGGCGGCTGGGCGCCCTGCCAAGGATCCATGCCAACCTTCTCAGCTAGCCAGCTGAACAATGGCGCCGACCAGCCGCCGCCACCTTCTGTGACGGATTTCATCTGGAGGTTCGTGTGCGACAGACCCGGATGAGCGAGAAGGCTGTCTGCGTCGAGGCGGTGGGTGGCGAAGAACTGCTGCAGCCCGACCGCAAAGTGATAGTTCGCCAGCTTCGACTGTCCGTATGCTTTCCATGGTCCGTACGCGTTTCGCAGATGCGGATCCCCTGGATCGACACTACGTCCGATGTGATGTGCCGTGCTCGTCACCGTGACGACCCGAGCCTGCGGGCTCCGGAGGAGAACCGGAATCAGCTGGCATGTGAGCGCCCAATGGCCGAGGTGGTTGACACCGAACTGCATCTCGAAGCCGTCATCCGTCGTCTGGTACGGGAGGGCCATCACACCGGCATTGTTCACGAGAATGTCGATCACCGGGTACTGGATCCGGAGCGTTTCTGCACACGTCCGGATGCTGTCGAGCGATGCAAGGTCAAGCTGCGTGACTTCGATGGCCGCGTCGGGGGCGTCCGCAAGGATGCTCTGACGAGCGAAACGACCCTTCTCACGGTTCCGCGTCGCCATCACGACCACAGCTCCGTGGATGGCAAGCGCCTTCACCGTTTCGAAGCCCAATCCAGCGTTTCCGCCGGTGACGACTGCGGTGCGGCCTGTCAGATCCGGTATGTCGTCTGTTGTCCATGCCATCGGCAGGTCCTCCATGCGGTCTTGGCATGCAAGCTACCGTATGTGTGCGACATCGTACCATCAGCGCCCTCGTCGATAGGCGGGTACACCCGCAGCGGTCAATCTTGGGGGTCAGCGGTCAGGTCTGCTCTTGTGCGGCCGTCGTATGCATCTATCACCGATCCTGTCGTTCGGAAGTAGGAACGATCGCCAACGAGGTCCGTCACACCGGAAACGTCCAGATCGTGGCGTACGAGATCGCTGGCATGACAGAAGACGAGCGACACGTTCCTGGAGCGCAGCGTCGCATGGATCCGCCGCAACATCATCGCGGCCGTGTAGTCGACATCGGTCACCGCGGCAAGATCCACGCAAAACCACGCCAACGTTGGATGTGCGTTGGCAGTGAGCCAGACAACCTCGTCATAGAGCGTTGTGGCGTTGGCATAGTACATGTCGTGGGTGAAGCGATAGATCATCAGGCCGGGTGCCGCTTCCACGCACGCTTCCACGGGGAAGACCTCGGTGCTTCCACGGTTCCCTCTCGCCTTGGCCACCAGGTTGTTGCGCGGGCGGTAGCTGTGGCGAGTGTGGGCCACCAGGGAAAGCACGAAGGCGACAACGAGACCCTGTTCGACGCCTACGACGACAACGGTGATCGCAACTGTGACTGCGACCCAGAACTCGACGGGGCGTTGTTCGTAGATATCGAGCAGTCCCACGACGTCGATGAGTTCGATACCGATCACGAACACGACCGTCGCCAGCGCGCTAACAGGCAGATACTCGAAGGGGGCGGTGAGGAAGGCAACCGTCACGAGCACGACGAGCGCTGTGGTGATCTGAGCAAGTTGCGATCGCCCCCCTGCGGAGTCCACGATCTGTGTCTTGGTCGGGCTTCCTGCAACCATGAAGGTTCCTGAGAGCCCTGCGGCGATGTTCGCCATGCCGAGCCCCATGAGATCTTGGTCCATGGACAGGGACTCACCGTGCTTGGTAGCGTACGCGCGCGATGTCGCGGCACTCTGCGCGAGGATCACCACGAAGATCGATAGCGACAATGGGACGAGCCGCCAGACCGCGGTAGGCGACACGTCGGGGAACGACAGCGATGGAAGCCCCGCCGCGATCGAGCCGATGAGTGTCACACCCTTCGACCCGAGCTTGAGAGCCTGTCCTGCAATGATGGACAGGATCACCGCGATGAGAGCAGCCGGGAAACGGCGAGATATCACCTTCCCAGCACCGATGACCGCCGCCACAGAGAGACTCACGGCCAACGTTGGGAGATGTGCGCGGCCAGCGTTCGCGAGGCTAGCAACCGCGTCGACAACTCCTGTGCCCGTACTCCCGATACCGAGCATGGCTGGGATCTGCCCGATGGCGACCTGGATGCCCACGCCGGTGAGGAAGCCGACCAACACGGTCGCAGAAAGGAAATCAGCGATGAACCCGAGCCTCGCATAGCGCGCGATGATGAGCCAGACGCCTGCCATGATCGCCACCGTTGCCGATAGAGCGACCCATTGGTCGGATCCGGGTGCCACCGACGTTCCGATGAGTCCGGCTGCGAGAATGGCAGCGGTCGCCGAATCGGCACCGACAACGAGATGCCGCGATGACGCAAAGACAGCGAACACGGCGAGCGGAAGCAGGATCGTGTACAGGCCGGTGACGACGGGCATGCGCGCGATCGATGCATATCCCATCACCTCGGGAATGGCGATCGCTGCAAGAGTCACACCCGCAACGATGTCGATGGCGACCGTTGCACGATCGAGAGGAAGGACGCCTGCGAGAAGACGCCGGTGCGCGCCATCACGCGTCATGGGCAACCTCCGGGGACGACCCGTTCGTGTGTCCGTGCGCTCAGTCGTCTGCCCTGCTCCGCTGGAGTACTCCGATGCCTGAACCGATGTGCTCTGACTTCGGAACTCGCGTCTGTCGTGACCGTGGCCATGGACGACAGAGTAGACACACCTTCCCGCGGCCACTCCCCCACATGTTGACGCGATCTTGCGCGTTTCGCGACGTGCATCGCCGAGGGCTCCTCGCCACAGCGGGAGCGGTCAGCGCATGATGTGCTCTGGCCACTCCCTCGGGTGTGCCTTCCTCAGCTGCCGATCGTGAACACAGCCTCACCAGCGAATACCGGGGGGAGACCGTCGGGCTGCTCGGGAGTGAACGGGATCCCGTCACGGTCGGAGTCGCCTCCGGTTTCCCCTGTTGGTGCGCGCTCGGGGCGCTGGCTCCTATCACCGACGTTCTGGAACAAGCGCGTGTAGATCCCGGCTGCCTCAGCGTTTCCGCCTTCGAGGGCCGCTTCACGGAGCGCACCAGCGATGATCGCGAAGTTTCGCGGCGTATAGGTGGCCGTGTCCACACCCGGCTCAGTTCGGAACAGATCTGCTTCCTCTACGTAGTAGTCGCTGAGCAGCACACCGTATGCCTTGTCCGCTGCTTGGGTGAAGGTCGAATCTCCTGTGATCCGAGCAGCAACGTACAACGCCCGTACCGCTGCGGCTTGGGATTCGACCGTGACGATCCCCGACCTTTCACCATCGAGCGTTGCCGACTCAGCATACCGACCCGATCCATCGGAGAGGTGCGCCACCATGAAGGCAGCCTGCTCCGCAACGGCTTGCCGTGCCATGTCCTCGAGGTGCGTGCCTGCGAACTGTTCCACGAATCCTTCAAGCGCCACCATCAAGTAGGCACTGTCGACCCCGGACACGGTGGTGCCTCGTGCAATGTCGCCACCGTCGAGGGTGGCTTCGTCCACGTACGCCGCAGCAACCGGGTCATAGTGCATCGCCTGGATGTTCAGGAACAGCACCTTCGAGGTGCCTTTCATGAGATCGTACGGACCGGGCATACCTGTCTCAGACGCCGAGGCGGGGAACGGGCTGCCATCGAAGACGGCCTTGTATGCAAGGTGGGCAGCGTCGCTCGTGTCTTTAGGGTTCATCATGTTCGTGAACGAGACCGTTCCCCACAGCAGCGATGCCTGATCGAAGAGCTCGCTCGATGCATCCGTCACGGCAAGCTGCGTTGCCTGTGGTGGAAGTCCATCAGCCACAGGGCTTTCGGTGACCGCTACGGCGTGGGGGAAGTACCGGATGCCCGCAACAGGGTCGTACGTTGCCAGGTCAATCGCTCCCAGGGCAGTGCCGTCATACGCGAGAGCATTCGTCAGGAAGGCGACCTTGTTGACCGCCTCTGCCGTAAGGACCATGCCGATGAAGCCATCCCGCGCGTCGCCTCCGTAGAAGACACCGTTCTCCGTATCGAACGTTGAACCGCCCGCCACATCTGGTGAGACAGTTCCGTCAGCCTCTATGCCGTCGCCGTTTCCGTCGTGGAACCCACTCAACATGTCCTGTGCCCACAGGTACTGCTTCATGAGCGTCTGACCCATTGCTGCGGGGACGAGGAGCTTCTCCATGTTGGTGCGATCCCAACGCAGGCTCGAGACGTCCTTCCAATCGAACACGGCGGGGTCAACAGGTTGCGGCAGCCGAGGATCG
>CAYLIR010000187.1:0-4340 GCA_964383515.1 uncultured Acidimicrobiaceae bacterium | reverse complement strand
TTGGAACGGCGCCGGCCTCGTGCCTGCAATCGCGCAAGACGCCTCGACAGGCGCAGTGCTCATGCTTGCCTGGATGAACCGCGAAGCGCTCGACCTCACCTGCACCACCGGACAGGTTCACTTCTGGAGCCGAAGCCGTTCTGCGATCTGGCGCAAGGGAGCGACCAGCGGCAACACGATGGCGGTCACATCGATCACAGCCGACTGTGACGGCGATACCGTCCTCGTATCTGTCGTCCCTGCTGGACCGGCGTGCCACAGAGGCACCACCACGTGCTTCGACGATGCCTCAGGTTCGCCAAGCGCCGACGCCACACACCGCTCTGCAACCGGTGGTATCGCTCCGTCGGGGATAGAAGCTCTGTGGCGAACGATCACACAACGGGCATCTGACCTCCCTGAAGGCTCGTACACAGCAAGCCTCATCGACGGCGGCGTGGATGCAACCGCACGCAAGGTCGTCGAGGAAGCTGGCGAAGTGCTCATCGCAGCCAAGAACCATGCTGTCGGCGGCGACCCGCACCGTGTGATCTCCGAAACGGCGGATCTGATCTATCACATGTTCGTTCTGCTCGCAGAGCGGGGCCTTGATCTCGCAGATGTCGAACGCGAACTCGATGCGCGGGCAGACGGCTGACGATTCGACGGGTGCCGAAGACGTGCAGCACGTTCCGCGACCGAGACATAGACCAGCCATCCGAGATAGAAGATGTAGCTGCCTGCCACGATCCAGAACAATGCTACGTATACCTCATGCGATGTCATGGGACCTCCTTTCGATGTCGATGTGGTGACACCGTATCGAAGAGGTGCGACAGAAACCGCCGACGGGACGAAGTGTGGAGCCGGAGGCGGGATTTGAACCCGCGACCTACGCATTACGAGTGCGTTGCTCTACCCCTGAGCTACCCCGGCGAGGAGGCAATGATACCCTCCACCCTGGTTGAGCGTTCGTCAGCAAGCAGCTTGCGCATCACGAGAGCACTGCGACCAGCGCCGGACCGACAGTGCCTGCCGAGAACGGGAACCCTGCATCGATGAGCACCGTGGGCGCAACACGTTGCGAAGCGAATCCGATGCCCTCGGCAAGCTCCTTGCCCAATCGCAACCGGACAACGAACTTGGGAGCTGGGACGACCGCAGGACGGCCGAGCGCCGAACCGAGAGCCTTCGCGAACTCCTTCTGGCGGACAGGGTTCGGCGCGACCAGGTTCACGGGCCCCGAGACCTCGCTGTCGATGAGGAACATGAGCGCAGCCACTTCGTCTGCAAGCGTGATCCAGGACCACCACTGGGTACCGCTGCCGATAGGCCCGCCGAGCCCAGCCTTGAAGATCGGAAGCAACGGCTTGAGCGCACCCCCGGAGCTGGACAACACGATCCCTGTCCTTGCATGCACGACACGGATACCGGCATCCGCAGCCGGATGCGCAGCAGCCTCCCACTGGGCACACAAGGTTGCGAGAAAGCCATCGCCGCCAGGAGCACGCTCGTCAACGAGGCGATCCCCCGTATCTCCGTAGTAGCCGGTTGCTGAACCCGTCACGAACACGCCTGGCGGATCGTCCATGCCAGCCATCGTCTCTGCGAGCACACCAACGGGAACGACACGTGACGATCTGAGCGTCTCCTTGCGCTGGGAGGTCCAACGCCTATCACCGATACCAGCGCCGTTGAGGCTGACAACAGCATCGGCTCCTTCGAGCACGGCCGGATCGAGCACGCCCCGGGCAGGGTCCCACACCGCACCATCGCCGTGTCCCGCACCTCTGTGCAGCACCGTGACGTCGTCACCGCGAGACTGCAATGCCTCGACGAGCGCACCTCCGATGAGCCCCGTGCCACCAGCTACGACGATCCGCTTCATCACGTCGCCCCCTTCCACGGGGAGAGATGACCATCGACGAACGTGTACCAATCCTGCATCATGTCTCCAAGGGGATCGACGCTGTTGACGTAGTCATACCACCAGATCGGCTCGTCGATCCAGAGATGGACAGCCGTGCGACGGAAACCGTGATGCCGAGGTGAGAGCGAATGGCTCGTCCCGTAGATAGCGATCGGGATGAGCGGTGCTCCTGTCATCCATGCCAACCATGCTGCACCGCGCTTTGGCTGATCCTCACCCCAGGATTCGACTCTCCGCCCTTCTGGGAAGAGCCCAACGACGTTTCCGTCGTTGAGGCAATCCACAGCTTCGCGCATCGCATGGACGGGGTAGCCGTCGCGGTCGAGAGGGATCGCCTTGAAGAAGTCGAGGACGAGGTCGAACGCCACGTTTCTTCCGTACAACTCGTCGACCGCCATGAAACGTGCATAGCGGTCGAGGTTCGAGGCGATGAGCGGTGGATCGAGATGCGAGAAATGATTCGCAGCCACGACCACTGGGCCGGTGTCAGGAACATTGCCTCTGCCGACGACCGAGAGGTCGAAGTACGTCTGCGCTGCGATCCTGTTCGGAAGACGCAGGAGACGATGCGCAGCCCGCGAACCCGCACCGTAGATGTCAGCCATCGGAGCCGAGATCCACGAAAAGCGCCGCGAGCGCCAACTGGGGACGCTGGTTCGCTCGTAGGGAGTCGACCGTATCCAACACCCGCTGTGCGTTGCTGATCGCCTGCTTCGACGTCACGTGCGTCAGCGAGGACACCGGTATGTCGGCGTTGAGGACCGGTGCACCGAACTGCGCAGCAGCAGTGTCCCGGTAGAAGCTTGCCAGCAGTTCGAGCCCGGTGACGTACAACGCGTCGGAAGCACGCGCCAGCTCCCGCTTCTGGCGATCCAGCACCGCCTTCGGAATCGTATCGGTCGTTGCATACCGCGCATCGATCTGGTCGGATTGGCGGGCCTTGATCGCTCCGAGGAGGGGCTCCGTTGCCTCGACAACGGCGGTGACGAGCTTGTACGCATCCCCTGGATGGTCGGTGAGCTTGTCTGGAACGCCCAACCACGCGGCGCGGAAATCGGACACCGAAGGCTCTGTCGCCAACGCTATGGCGAGACCGGGCCGTCCTCCTGAGATGTTCGCTGCGCTGTTGGCGCTGTCGCTGTCGACACCAGCATCGGCAAGCCCGGCGACGATGTCGAGCTCGGCGACCCGCCCGAACACGACCGTGCGGCACCTGCTGGCAACCGTGGGCGGCAGATCGTGCTCGGATTCGGCAACGAGGATGAACGTCGTCGACGCTATGGGTTCCTCGATGGTCTTGAGCAGCGCATTGGCTGCCTGGTCGTTGAGCATCGACGCCTCCTCGAGGAGGAAGACCTTCCGATCGGCTTCGAGCGGTGCCCGCACCGCACTGGCCACCACCGTCCGCGCTTGGTCGACGGTGATCGATGTTCGGCCTTCAGGAGCAACGAGCACAAGGTCTGGGTGCGATCCCTCCCTAGCCCTGCGTGTTGCTTCACGATCGTTGCCACCGATCAAGGCTGCGGCGAATCTGCGAGCGACGGTTGCTTTCCCCACGTTCGATGGGCCGACGAACAGATACGCCTGGGCGGGTGAAGCGAGGTCTGCGTCGAGCAGCCCCACAACTGTTCGGTGGCCGATCACATCGCTGAAGTGTGTCATCGCCCTATCCGCAGTGCCTGAACCGTATGGGACACCACCGTATCGAGCGGGAGCGATGCGTCGATCACAGAGAAGCGATCCGGTTCGAGCGCGGCGAACCTGTCGAATGCGGCAGCAACGGCCTCATGGAACGCGAGGCGTTCATCGCCGATTCTGTCGCCCACGCTCTGGCGTGCGAGCCCTGTCGTCGGTTCGGTGCGCAACAGGATGACCCTGTCTGGCCATGTCCCGCCTATCGCGATGTCGTTGAGTGTCCTGATCTGGGCTGTGTCGAGTCCGCGACCTCCTGCTTGGTATGCCAGCGACGAGTAGGCGGAGCGGTCAGAGAGCACCCACGCCCCGGTTTCGAGTGCGGGCTGTACCGTTTCAGACACGAGTTGTGCCCGTGCCGCTGCAAAGAGAACCGCCTCAGTCATCGGCAGCAGATGGTGGTCACCGCCGAGAAGGATCTCTCGGATGTGCTCCCCCACTGCGGTGCCGCCTGGCTCACGTACACGAACAACGCGGTGCCCCCGGTCTTCGAGGACGCCAGCCACGCGATCGGCAACCGTCGACTTTCCTGCACCTTCGATCCCTTCGAAGGCAACATATCGCCCTGTTGGCACGTCGTGTTCCATGACTTCAGTTTCGCATGAAGCGGAGATGAGTGGGCTCACTTTTTCTTCGGGAGCGTCTTCTTGTTGGCCGTCTTCTTGTTGGCCGTCTTCTTCGGGAGCGTCTTCTTCTTGGCCGTCTTCTTCTTCGGCGCAGGCCCCTTCGCCCGCTTCTC
>CAYLIR010000186.1:0-4379 GCA_964383515.1 uncultured Acidimicrobiaceae bacterium | reverse complement strand
CGTCGTCGTCGGCAACGGCTGTAGCGTTCCGGATCTTGGGAGCGATGTCACGACCGTCGACCTTGCCGACAACCTCGGCGTCCCCGGGGGGAGAAACGTGGGCATCGAAGCCTCACATGGCGATATCGTCTTCTTCCTCGACGACGACGCACGCTACGCAACGGGCGACGCAGCTCAGCGGGCGATCGAGCTCTTCGCAGCGAATCCACAGCTCGGTATCGTGTCGTTCGCGATCGTAGATCCAGACGGCAGGCCGATGCAGCGGCGCCATGTGCCCCGCCTGTTGACCGGGGACGTCTCCAAGGCATCGAGCGTTACCACATTCCTCGGGGGTGCATGCGCCATCAGGCGCGCCGTGTTCGGCCAGATCGGCGGCTTCCCCGCCGGGTTCTTCTTCGCCCACGAAGAGACCGACCTCGCGTGGCGTGCTCTCGATAGCGGATGGCAGATCCGCTACGAGCCGTCGATCGCGATCGTGCACCCTGCGAACCCTCCCGCTCAGCGCGGGAGAACCGTGTTCCTCACCGCGCGCAACCGCGTGTTCCTGGCGCGTCGCAGGCTTCCCGCTGTCGTCGGTGCGGTGTACGTGGCTCTGTGGCTGGCTCTCTCCCTCGCACGTACCCGCGACAAGCGATCCGTCCTCAGCGGGTTCGTCGCTGGCTGCAGAGAGGCTCCAGGTGAACGGAAGCCGATCTCGTGGAGGACTGTGGCTGTGATGACACGTCTCGGCAGGCCGCCGATCATCTAGCGCGCGCAGCTGCTGGCGCCGCGCTCCCCCATGCGAAAGCGCTCACGTATGCGATATGGCGGTCTGGGGCTCAGTTCGTGTGTCGTCACTGCTCAACGCGAGCGCAGCACGCCCCGCTGCGAGAGCGACGACAAGCACCACGAGGGGGACGATATGGACGAGCATCCGATTGCCGGAGTCCCCCGAGCCAGAGTGGTATGGAGACCCCCGCAGGTATGCCAGGATCGGGAGCACGAACGGGAACGACGCGAGACCGTACAGGAGGTACCGCTGGGCGGGAACACGCACGAACCCGGCCAGGATCACAAGAATCGGCATTGTGATCCAGAACGAGCCCCAGTACCCGGTGGCGGTAGCAGCCGTAAACAGCGCGGATACCGACGTAGACAGCATCGATGGATCCTTGGCAACGAACCCACCGAGCACGAAGACGAGAACGACGATTCCAGCCTGGGGTGCGAACCGGGCGAATCTCTTGAGGGTGCCTCTGGTGCTCATGCCGAGGAGCAGGGCAAGCACCGCTATGGCCACGGCCTCGCCAGCGGGGGAAGCCAGCAAGGATGGGGCCAACCGGGTGACGAGGCGCGGCAGCGTCGCCATATCCCACAACACGACAGTCATGACCGACGGCGCGAGGAGGACAGCACGCCATCTCGCCGGGATGTCGTCCGACACAACGAAGACGACGAGGAACGTGGCCACGATGATTCCCGCTTCTGCGCGTACGGGGAGGAGCGCTCCGACCATCAGCGACGCCGGGATGATCAGGGCCCACTCCTCGGTACGGACAGCGAGCCACCCGAATGCCACACCTCCCAGCAGCAACCCAGCGAACAGCATGTGCCCGTTGACATAGGAGAAGTTGTACAGCACACGGTTCGTCGTAACCGCAAAGCAGAGAGCCGACAGGACGATCCCCCACCGCCATGCACGGCGAACACCCATCGACCGCATCCCGTCCCAAGCGAGCCACGCCATCGTGCCGAATGTCGACACACCGAGGAGCGGCCCCCATAGGAGCCCGTATCCACGGCCTGTCAACGACCCGACCGTGTGAAGTAGCGGCACGCCGAGTTGGCGCTTCAGGAGCAAGCCGTTGTAGACACCTCCGAGCGTCCCCGACCGCACAAGGGCGAGCGATGACATGAGATAGTGGTAGGAGTCCGATGTCAGCCTGACCGTCGGCACCTGCCAGGCAAGCGCTGCCACGCCGCCCGCGACCGCTGCACCCGCCGCTGCTGCAGATACCAGCCATCGCCGATCGGGGAGCCGTCGACTTCCTATCGACGCGATAGCGAGTGCGGCGGCACTCGCGACAAC
Source organism: uncultured Acidimicrobiaceae bacterium (assembly GCA_964383515.1). GTDB lineage: Bacteria > Actinomycetota > Acidimicrobiia > Spongiisociales > UBA5794 > JAMBLL01. Next base: position 2,311 of record CAYLIR010000186.1, on the reverse strand, counting down.
GACAGCTGCGACAACAGAGAACCTGCTCATCGCCACGAGGACGACACCGCTCAGAATGAACATGGCTGTGCCTGTCAACGGCGCAACGAACACTGCTCCCCGCCACGAGATCCCACGAGATGCGGGAACGAGAACGAGAACCCCTACGATCGCGATCCAAGCGGCGAAGGCAACCTCGATCACGACGCGCCACCTTCCCCGAGCAGGCGATCGTCGACAAGGTACATCGTGTCCCCTGACTCCCAGTACCGCAACGTGTCGACGCCTGTCCCTTCGTCGCTCCACACGATCACGAACGGGCGGTAGTCGTCGATGCCGATCATGTTGCCGACGCCATGCACTGACGGGGACCCTTCCAAACTCGCCAGGACGCTGTCGGGGAGCGTCGGATCGTAGTTCTCCACATCGACACGGACGTCAGCGAGGTACGAGAATCGATAGGCATCGATGAGCTCCTCGTCAGGAACGACGAGTCGGCTGCCGAATGCGATGTCGTGGACGACAGACGCGATCCAGTACCGTGCCCGGTACCGCGTGTCGTCGTGTGCGATCGCCACGCTCAGTTGGCCGCTGTCATGCACCATGACCGCTCGGACTGCTGGGACGTACCCCACTTCGAGCACAGCGTTGGTGACCGTTCCGATCCCGAACACACTGAGAACAGCGGCGAGGAACCACCGGTGCCAAGCGGGCGGATGTGATGTCCCCAACGGCGGAACTTTCGTCTCTCTGGCGTGCATCAACGGAGTGTACCGACCACTCCTCCACCGCATGTGCACCGAGGCGTGCTACTCACCTACGTTGGGCAGCCGGGACGGTTCCCCAAGAACCTCGACGACTGCGGCAGGCCGGACATCGTGCCTCGGTCGCGTCACCTGAACGACAAGGTCGGCGAGGAGCGCCACGACGAAGATCATCCCTGCGGCGAGAAGGAGCAGCAGCGTGTTGGTACCCACCCGGAAATGCTTGTCGAACAGATCGAAGATGAGCTTTCCGATGCCCACGACGAACAGGAGGGTCACGAAGGGCATCAGCACCCGCAGCGGGTTCCACATCATGACCATGCGGGTGACCTGCTGGAGGTACAGGCGCGTATCGGTGAAGAAGCGGAACTTGGAGCGGCCCGAGCGCTTCGCGTACGCGATATCCACGTATCGGATGCTGTACCCGTTCGCGAGGAACGCCATCGTGAGCGTCGTGACATGGGAGAACCCATCGGGAAGCAGGTGAAGAAACTGGGACGCGACATCTCTTCGCATCGCCCTGAATCCTGAGTTGAGGTCGGGGATCTCCGTATTCGAAAGCCACTGGGCCAACCTCCGGATGAACCACTTCGCCGGGACCCTGGCGACCTTGTGTGTTCCTTCCTCGGATGTGCGCGCGCCAACGACCTGGTCGTATCCAGCGAGTTGCTCCACGAGTTCGGGGATCGTCTCGTTCGGGTACGACATGTCCACGTCCGTCCACACGACGATCTGTCCCCGGGCGGCTTCGGTACCGATCTTTCGTGCAGCACCGGGCCCACGATTGGATCGGAACGCGATCAGTCTGATCCACGGGATCGCTTGGAGTTTCTCGGTGCTGCCATCCGTCGACGCATCATCGACCACGATGATCTCGAACGTGTACTCCGACGCTTCCATCGTGCGCCTGATTCGATCGAGTTCTTGCGTGAGATGCCCGGTTTCATTGAACACGGGAAGGACGATGGAGACATCGGGCGCCTGCTCCGGTGGCATCGCCGCAACCTCGCGCTGGCTGCCTTGGCTCTCTCTCGAAGTCACGATGGCCCCGCCGTGATCTCGTCAGCGAACAGCGCATCGATGACCCTGTCGGAGGCCTGGCCATCGTCGAGCGGGCAGTGCGCCTCGATGAATGCGTTCAGGCGGTCGCCGTGTGGATCGTGCCACTCGTCGATCGACGTGATGGCATCGACAACACCCTGGGTGTCCTTGACGATCGGCCCTGGCATATCTCGCTCGAAGTCCAAGTAGAAGCCCCGCAACTTGTCACGGTACCGTTCGAGGTCGTATGCGAAGAACACGATCGGACGGCGCGTCACGGCGTAGTCGAACGCAACGGAGGAATAGTCGGTGATGAGGACGTCTGCTATGAGGAGCAGTTCCTGCACGTCGTGGTATTTCGAAACGTCGCCGCCGAACCCGTCGAGTGCCGCGGTGACCTTGCGATCCCCTCCGGTGAGCATGTGGCCGCGCACGAGCAGGTGGTAGTCATCTCCGAGGGCGGCGCGGAAGAGCTCGAGATCGAGCCTGAAGTCCAGCTCCCACCTCCCGCTGGACTTGACATCGTC
>CAYLIR010000185.1:0-4384 GCA_964383515.1 uncultured Acidimicrobiaceae bacterium | reverse complement strand
AATCATCTCGTTGGGGGGCTCACCCCGCAGCAACGGTTCTACATCGCGTGGGCCACGGGATGGCGCCAGAACGACACCGACGCGTATCTGCGGCTGATCGTCAACTCGGATCCGCACTCACCGTCGTATCTGCGCGGTGCTGTTCCCCTGTCGAACCTCGATACGTTCCAGGAGGCATTCGCCATCCCAGACGGTGCCCCTGCGATCAGGCCGAGGTCAGAACGCGTGGACATCTGGTAGCGAGCCGCTCAGAGGGCGGCGGGGCCGGCATAGAGCATCTCGCCTGCCTGGACCGGCACGCTGATACGGTTCTCGATCGGAGGCAGCGGGCACACGAATTCTTCGTCGTAGACGCAGTAGGGGTTGCTCGCAAGGTCGAAGTCGATGGAAGCCGATCCGTTGTCGTGGATCGCAACGCCAACGTACCGCCCTCCTCCGTAGGTCGTATCTCCGTTCGTCGGGTCGCCAAATGCTATGAACGGGTTGCCGTCGCCGTCGTCGAGCACTACCAGGCTGTAGTCGGTGCCAAGGATCTCCACATCGAGCACACCCATCTGGTGATACGTGCTTGTCGTCCCCGCACTTGAGGTGATCTCCGCCACGGCGCCCTGTGTCGGCGTGAACCGCCCGGTGAACACCATGTCCGGATCGGGAGGGAAATACGCGAGGCCGCAGAAGTGATCCTGGTCTTCTTCTGAGAGCGGTGACGCGTAGTGCGATCGGAAGAACTCGTCACGATCGCGTCGATGCTGCCTGAGGGCTTCTCCATCCATGGCACACCTCCAAGATGACTACGGGCTGACTCCTCTCATGAAAACCGGCGGTGCCCACGAGGGTTGCGAGCATCGTAGGGCTCCACGCGCACTCCCACATCGCCTGACACGAGACCACGTCCGATGAGGTGGCATACTGGGCGCATGGCGCACAGCATCACCACTTCGGCAGCACGATTCCTCCACGATGGCACCACCGTTGCAGCCCACATCGCGAAGCCCGTTGGAGACGGGCCGCTCCCTGGGGTGATGGTTTTCCACGAAGCGTTCGGTCTCAACGACGACATCCGCCGTATCGCGGACAGGTTCGCTGTGAACGGGTACGTCGCGGTCGCCCCTGACCTCATCGGCGGTGGCTTTGGGTGCCTCGTCAAGGTGTTCCGGGACCTGTCGCGTCGTGAGGGGCCCGCTTTCGACAAGGCCAGGGCAGCGGTCGACTTCCTTGCAGAGCTTCCCGAGGTCGACGACGAGAGGCTCGGCCTCGTCGGCTTCTGCATGGGAGGAGCATTCGCACTCACCCTCGCGATCGACGACAGGATCTCGGTGTGCGCATCCAACTACGGAAAGGCACCCCCGAACGCGCATCTTGGGGCGCTATGCCCAGTCGTGGCGTCGTACGGCGCCAAGGACAAGCTGTTCCGCAGGAACGCCGATCGGCTCGAAACGGTGCTCACTGCAGCAGGGATCGACCACGACGTCAAGGTCTATCCCGACGCTGGCCATTCGTTCATCAACGACCATGCCCCGTGGTACACATCACTCGTTGGGCCGGTGATGGCTGTCGGCTACCGCCACGACGAAGCCGAAGACGCATGGGCGCGGATGCTGTCGTTCTTCGGCCATCATCTGTCGTCCGGGCAGACACCGGTCGACTGAGACGCATCCCAGAAACAGAAGTACCCGACGCAGGGTGGATACGTCGGGTACTCCTGTCGATGTGGGGGGCGGGCTATGGGCTAGATGTCTCGAACCCCCTCTTCGGACTCGTGGCTGCGCTGATCTCTTGGTTCTCCTCTATGTTGAACCGGACGATGAACCGGACGATATCTCCATCGTTCTGCCCTCGTGCCCGTCACTGATCTCGTCCAGTGACTTCGATGCAGATATCTTCCGATACTGCGAGATAACAGCGCGCTAAGGGAGACACAAAGCAAGTGAAAAGAACGGATGTTCCTCGTGGCTTTCGCTAGGTTCTGACGATCGGGAGCGTAAGCACGACGCTCGCACCCCCGAGAGACTCGGATGTGCCGATGTGTATGGACCCGCTCGATGCCTCGACGGCTCTGCGCACGATATCGAGGCCGAGCCCCGTCGAATCCCCGCTCGAGATACCTCGGGTGATCATGGATGCATCCTCGTATCCTGGTCCCGCGTCTTCGATGATGATGCGCACGATATCCGCGGCGATCTCGACCTGCACGCACATCGGTGTGCCTTCGGGCGTGTGGGCGAGCACGTTCTCAAGAAGCGCATCGATCACCGCCTCAGCGTCTCTGCTCGCCATAGCCACGATCGCTTCTCCTGGATCGACCCGTACATCCACCTCGCGGTTCTCCTCCAGTGCGAGCGGCAACCAGAACTCGGCTCGGTCGGCCACGATGGCAGCAATGTCGCAGGATTGTTCAGCATCGTTCCTCACCGGCCTGCGCGCCTCACGGATGATGAAGTCTGTCGTCCGCTGCAGTTCGTCGAGATCGGCGTGAAGGCGCGCCTTCTGGGTTCCATCTGGCAGTCCGTCAACGCTGAGACGCACTGCCGTGAGCGGTGTGCGGAGGCGATGCGCTAGATCCGCCGCAGATTCGCGTTCGGCTTGGAGCAAGCGTCCGATACGATCTGCCAACCGGTTGATCTCGACACCGACCTCCTCTATCTCGTGAGGGCCGGCCGGATCGACACGCGCGGTCATGTCACCATGGCCGAGCGTTCGTGCGGTGACCGACAGCTGCTTCACCGGATCGACCATCGAACGGCCCAGCCTGTCGGCAACCCACGCAGCGATGACCACGAGCATTCCGCCGAGCGAAGCGAGCACCAGCCACGTATCCCATACGCCCTCACTGAGCTCCTCGTCTGAGATGAAGACACGGATGACGGAGACCGAACTATCCGCCTCGAACACGGGAATGTAGAACGCTTGCCCTCCGTCCACAGGCGCCATGAACGAACTGCCGTCGAGAGCCAGGGTCAGATCCTCCCCCTCCGGCACGGGATTCCCGACGACGCTCCCATCTGCAAGTATCACCGAACCTCGCACCTCTTGGATACGCTCCTCGCCAAGCATGCCGATCGCCGCGGAAAGGTCCTGATCGACGGTGAGCACCGACAGCACACGGGCGAGGCTCTCCGCGTCGCGTTGGGCTCGCGAGATCGCCCGATCTCTCGTAAGGTCGGCAACCAGGATGAACAGGGGAACGAGAAATGCGACAACGACCATTGCCGTCACTGCCGCCGATAGGAGGATGAGCCGCCGTCTCACCGCGTCGGATCCACCAGGCGGACACCAACGCCGCGTTTCGTATGGAGATACTTTGGCTCAGCAGCGGACTCGCCGAGTTCCTTGCGTAGCCACGACAGATGCACATCAACGGTCTTGTCCGCCCCGCCATAGGGCTGGCGCCACACCTCGGCGAGCAGTTCACGTTTGGATATCAGTTTGCCTTCTCTCGCCGCGAGGTACACGAGCAAATCGAACGCACGAGCTGTGAGTTCAAGGCGTCTCCCATCAAGAACAGCCTCGTGGGAATCGGGTACCAGCTTGAGCCCACCGACCACGATCGTCTCTCCTCCAGCATTGTCTGCGGAGCGACGCAGTACGGCACGGATCCTGGCCTCGAGGTGGTCTGCCGAATACGGCTTGACGACGTAGTCGTCTGCACCCTTGTCGAGCACGTCGATGATGTCCTGTTCATCGTCTCGAGCAGTAGCAACGACGATCGGCACTTGACTGACTGCCCTGATCATCCGCAATGCCTCAACACCATCGAGGTCAGGCAGCCCGAGATCGAGCACGACAGCGTCGAAGGATCCAGAGACCGCCCGCTCGATCCCTTCGAGTGCCCTTGCGACCGTTTCGACATCGTGACCGCGTTCGGACAAGCGCGTCGCCAACGACTCGCGTATCCGTTGCTCATCCTCGATCACAAGTATCGCCGCCATGCCGAAACCATACCAAGCGTTGCTAGCGAGGATCACGATGCTAGTAAGCAACCGCAGAGTTAGCCCACCGTTATCACAACTGCTGGAGCATTCCGGCAGACTATCGGCATGATAAGGACGAGTCGCATTGTCGCGGCGTGGCTAGGCGCGACCATCGTTGCTATAACCATCACTGCAGCGGCCGTGAGCAGCGTCCGCAGCATCCGCAGCCTCGCCACGGACGTGCCGCGCGCGCTCGGCGTTCCGGCGCCTGCAGCGCTCGTCGAGGGAGCCGCGATCGCGGATGGGGCCCTCGATGGCGACGCTGCTGGCCTCACCCCGATTCCCGAGACAGCACCACGACCGGGATCGACCACGAGCTCTCAAGCTCCTTCTCCCCCCGAGCCAAGCACCCCCGACGCCCCCCCCGCGCCGGCCGCAGTACCCACACCGGCCCGCCCCCAGCGAGGCGCCCC
>CAYLIR010000184.1:0-4394 GCA_964383515.1 uncultured Acidimicrobiaceae bacterium | reverse complement strand
AGAACGTATCCGCAAGATCGAACGGGAGCTCAAGACCGCACGACGGTCCCGGTCGACACGCAGCAAGCGCAGACGCAACTCGGGTGAGCCGGTGCTTGCCATCGTCGGGTACACCAACGCGGGCAAGTCGACCCTGTTCAACCGCCTCACCGATGCCAGCGTCCGCGTTGAAGACCAGTTGTTCGCAACGCTCGACTCCACGGTTCGCCAGCTCACGCTCCCTCATGGGCATGAGGCACTCATCTCGGATACGGTCGGGTTCGTGCGCGACCTGCCCCACGAGCTCATTGAGGCCTTCATGTCCACGCTCGAGGAGATCGGCGATGCTGACTTGCTGATCCATCTCGTGGACGCATCCGACCCAGACCCCGACCATCAGCTCAGCTCGGTGCGGATGGTGCTCTCGAAGATCGGCGCGGACACGGTGGACGAGCTGATGGTGTTCAACAAGATCGATGCGGCGGATGCACCGACTGTTCGCAGGCTGCGGGCGATGCACCCCGAGGCGGTGTTCATCTCAGCGGTCCAAGGAGTAGGCATCGACGAGCTCCTCCGTGCCATCGTGGAGGGTCTCGACGCACGGACCGTCGAGTTGACGCTTGAGATCCCCTATGAGCGGGGTGACGTGCTCGCCGACGTGTACGCGTCCGGCGATGTCCGCGACCTCGAACACCAACAGACTGGGTCACGCGTCCGCGTGATGCTCCCCCACCAAGAGGCAGGCAGGTTCCGACCATATGTGCGTGGATGACCGTTGGGCTCAGATGAGGTCGAGAACCCCGTGTGGCGGATCGTCCTCGGGATCCGTGCTCCGCTTCGCATCCGGGGTCCCGGGTACGACGGGGTCGGGGACGAGCACGAGCGACACGTATCCGACTTGGATGATGAGCGCTGCGACACCGGCCGACGACAGCCCCAACTCGACGGGCCAGAACGGGAGCACAGGTATGAGCGCTCCGAGAACCCAGGCGATCTGGAAGAAGGCCTCCGCGTTCGTGCACGCGCGTCCGCGTTCGTGTGGGGGGAGACCGGCGTGCCTCAAACCGTCGAAAGCGAACTTCGCTGTACCCCATGCGAACCCTGCAGTCAGCGCAATGACGACAGCCGCCGACAGAGACAGCACCTGCGCTCCGAGGAACGCCGCTATCGCCATGACAGCGAGCGAACCAACCACCATGGCTTCCTCCCGCACATGCCGACCGAAGGTAGGGGCCATCCATGCTGATACGAAGAAACCGAGACCTGCCGCTGCGAGCAGCGCGGCGAGATTCGCGAGGCTCGCCTGTGCGTCGCGAAACGCGAACGCGACGAGCAGCACCAGATAGCCGTTGAGGAACCGCACACTCGAGGTGGCGAAGCGGGCCAGGCGCAAGTGCCGATCGAGCGAGTACCTGCCTCGTGTGCCCTGGTGGGCTGCGAGCCGCACTGGGGGCAGCTGTGACGCAGCGACAGCGGACACGATGTAGAGAACGGCGGCAACCAAGAGCACAGCCTTGCTACCGAGCCACGCCTCGATACCCGCAGCGATCGGTACCAGAATCGCCGCTGCTATCACGCCAGCGCGGGCCAGACGCGAATTGGCGTCGATCAGCTCACCTGCGTCCCGCACAACGACAGGCAGCACACTCGCCCGCGCAATACCGTGGAACCGTGACAGTACGAGGAGCAGGAAAGCGAGAGGGAACAACCAGATCGAATCGAGTGCGAACCCAAGCCCTATGGCGACGATGACCCGGCCAGCCGAGGACAGAGCGAGGCCGGCACGGTACGCGCCGGGCGCGCGTTCGAACATGCGTCCCAACAGTGGGCCGATCACTGCGAATGGTGCCAGCGTGACCAGCAGGTAGGCGGCAACGTTCTGTCGCGCATCGGTGGTCGGCACCGAGAAGAAGAGCGTGCCTGCGAGTGCGACGGCCACGGCCGCATCCCCTGCGACCGCGGCGGCATGGCTCTCAGCCAGACGGCCGTACCCGTTGCCCCAGCCACGGAACACGGACGTGAACGCGGCGATGAACGACCGCATCAGCCATGCGGCCGTCAGCTTCTCCGGGTGTCCAGCGCTGTCCACCCATCCACGATACCCGCCGAGGCTTCCACCATCCGGGCTTTGGCGTCGATGACGGTCAAAGGAGCTGCGTAGCGAGTTCGGCGAGAGGGCTGCGGACGGTGCGTTCCATGGTCACATGCCCGAACATCGGGTTGCCCTTGAACTTCTCGATGAGCGCAGCAAGGCCGCCAAAAGGTGATATGTAGGGATTGTCGACCTGGGTGAGGTCGCCACAGAAGACAACCTTCGAGTTCTCCCCCATGCGTGTGAGGATCACCTTGAGGGTGGACAGCTCCAGGTTCTGTGCCTCGTCAACGATGACAAGTTCCCCTGTGATGGAGCGACCACGCAGATACGTGATCGCGGCAAGCTCGAGAACATCCCGGTCGAACAGTTCCTCCACAGCGTCGCGAGGGTTCCCGGCCTCTCCCCCGAAGATCGTGTAGAGGTTGTCGTGCACGGCCGCCATCCATGGTTCGAGCTTGTCGCTGAGGTCGCCAGGAAGGAATCCAACCTCCTGGCGGCCAACTGCGATGAGCGGCCGATACACGGACACCCGCCGGTAGCGGCCCATCTCGACCACCTGCTCGAGCGCGGCAGCGAGGGACAGAAAGGTCTTGCCGGTGCCTGCCATCCCCATCAGCGAAACAGCGGCGATGTCGGGATCGAGGAGGAGGTCTGCGGCGAAGGCCTGGCGCGTGTTCTTCGTTTCGATGCCGAAGAGGTGCCGTGAACCTGGGACACGCACCACAACAGGATCTCGGCGATCCTCGGCGACACGGGCGAGCGCGGATGCAGACCCTGGCCCCTTCAGGATCAGGTACTGGTTGACGATGCCGTCGAGTTCAGGGACGTTCACCTTCCCGGAGTCGTAGATCTCGTCGATCACGTCTGCATCGACCTCAAGCGTCGCCACACCGCTGTAGCTCTCGTCGACGATGACCGCGTCACCGCGGTAGTCCTCGACGGGAACCTGCATCTGGGCGCCTTTGATGCGCAGCGCTGCATCTCGCGTCACGAGGACGGCGTCGTGGCCGTTGTCCCGCAGATTCATACAGGTGGCAAGGATCCGGTGATCCGGCGTCCTTGGATCGAGCACTTCGGGGAGCTTGGCAGTGTTCACACTGTTGATCTCGATGCGCAGGGAGCCACCGCTCGGAAGAACCTGCCTTGTTGCAAGCCCACCGTTGGCAGAGGCACCCATCTCTTCAAGAAGACGGATAGCGGTGCGGGCATTGGCTCCGATCTCGTCCATGCGGCTCTTCTGCCGGTCGAGCTCCTCGATGACAACGAGGGGAAGGACAACCTCGTGCTCGTCGAAGCGCACCATCGCCTTGGGGTCTGCGAGCAGCACACAGGTATCAAGTACGTACGTTCTCTTCCCCGACCCACCTGCGGTGTTGCTACGAAGCACGAAAGACACCTTGCTATATATCGGAGAGAATAGCAAGGATGTAATTCGGGAGAACGATCGGCATCGGCCTCCACATGGGGAGATGTCTAGAGTGACGCCATGAAGTACGCAGTCATCGGAGCGGGATCGTGGGGTACGACGGTCGCTTCCATGCTCGCCCCTGTCGTGCCAACGACGATCTGGGCACGTCGAGCGAAGATCGCCAAGGGGATCAACAAGAAGCATCGCAACAAGGCGTATCTCAAAGGGTTCGACCTCCCGCACGAGCTCCGCGCGACCGATGACCTCAGCGAAGCTGTTGCCGATGCGGACGTCATCATCATGGGCGTTCCCTCCCACGGGTACCGGGATGTGCTCACACAGGTAGCAGGCGAGATCCCTGCCACCACGCCGATCATCTCGCTCACCAAAGGCATCGAGGCCGAGACGCTGATGCGGATGACTGAGGTGACCGCCGACGTCCTGCCCGATCACGACCAGAGTGTCATCGGTGTGCTCACCGGCCCGAACCTTGCCAGAGAGATCATGGAGGGCCAGCCGGCAGGAACGGTCATCGCGATGGAGAACCAGGACGTCGCCAAGAAGGTCCAGGAGAAGATCGCAGGACCCCGTTTCCGTGTGTACACGAACAGGGACGTTGTGGGAGCCGAGACTGCCGGTGCCGTCAAGAACGTGATGGCGATCGCCTCGGGCATGGCCGCTGGCCAAGGATTCGGGGACAACGCGCTGGCGACACTGGTCACCAGGGCACTCGTCGAGATGGGTCGGCTCGGGATCGCCATGGGAGGCCAGGCGCGAACATTCGCCGGCCTCGCAGGTATCGGTGACCTCATCGCTACCTGCTCAAGCCGCCAGAGCCGCAACTTCCGTGTCGGATACGGACTCGGGCAGGGGCAGGACCTCGATGACATCATCGACGAGATGCAGATGGTT
>CAYLIR010000183.1:0-4397 GCA_964383515.1 uncultured Acidimicrobiaceae bacterium | reverse complement strand
CCTGATGCTCGACCGACTCGACACGACGGCCAGCGCACTGGTATGGATCGCCATCGCCGTTCCGCTGACGCTGTTGTGGCTCGCCGTGATCGTCGATCTCTTCCGCAGGAAGGACCTCAGCGTCGCGAAGAAGTGGATGTGGGGGGCGATCGTGTTCTTCGCAGTGCACGTCGGCGTGCTGGCCTACTTCGTGCTCCGTCCGTTGCCACCGGCTCGCGGGAAACGCGGGGGTACCACAAGCGAACGGGCTTCCGGTATCGTCGCAGGCCTCGAACGTCTTCACGAACAGCGCGCAACCGGAGACATCGACGCCGATGCATATCTCAAGGCCAAGCGGGAACTGCTCGGGCTCCACGCCTAGCACCGTGGTGCCCGGGGTGGGAGTCGAACCCACACACCCTTGCGGGTAGCGGAGTTTAAGTCCGCAGCGTCTACCGATTTCGCCACCCGGGCGCGGCATTCCCAGCGTAATGCGCCGTCGAATGTGCTCAACACTTCCGGTGCGTTTACTCTTGCACCAATCGAGTGAGGAGCCTGTCGGTGAAAGCCTTTCCCCCGGAGAAGATCCGCAATGTCGCCCTGGTCGGCCACTCTGGCGCCGGGAAGACAACCCTGGCAGAGGCTCTGTTGTTCAGAGCCGGTGCCATCGACCGTCTCGGCTCCGTCGAAGCAGGCACCACGGTCACCGACTCCGATCCGGAAGAACACGACCGCCAGATGTCCATCACAATGGGCATGGCGCCCTTCGAGTGGCGTGGTCACAAGATCACCCTCATCCACACACCCGGTTACGCAGATTTCGCTGGCGATGTTCACGCAGCCCTGCGCGTCACCGACCTGGCCGTGTTCGTCGTCAACGCTGTGGATGGCATCGAAGTCCAGACAGACTACGCGTGGCGCATCGCAGAGCAGCTCGGTGTGCCCAGAATGGTGTTCATCAACAAACTCGACAAGGAACGCGCTTCGTTCGACAACACCTTGCGGGAGCTGAGAGAGCATTTCGGAGCCGGGATCGCACCGATCGAGATCCCCATCGGCCAGGAAGAGTCTTTCCGAGGGATCGTTGGACTGTTCCGCGACAAGGCCTACGTCTACGATTCTGGCAGCGCGGAGGTCGTCGAGATCCCCGAGGAGCTCGCCGAACGCGAGCACGAGGTCCGCGACAATCTGATCGAGGGCATCGTCGTCGCCGACGATGATCTCCTCGAACAGTACCTCGAGGGAGTCGTCCCGTCGGTTGCTGAGCTCGAGGAAACGATGGCCGTAGGAGTGGCCGCAGCAACCGTGTTCCCCGTCGTCTGTGGGTCGGCCACCGGCCCTATCGCCGTCGACAGGCTCGCTGACTTCATCGTTGAGCTCGGCCCATCCCCTCAGGATCGGCCACCGGTCACCGTCACCGCTGGAGACCAGGAAGTCGAGATCACACCGGATCCCGACGGTGAGCCCCTGGCTTTCGTGTTCAAGACGCTCGCAGACCCCTACGTCGGCCAGATATCGTTGATGAAGATACTTTCGGGAACGCTGACCCCAGAAACCCATCTGACGAATGGGCGGTCAGGCCAAGACGAGCGCCTCGCGAAGATCGCGACGTTGTTCGGCAATGAGACGACGCTTGTCGAGAGCGCCCCGGCAGGCGACATCATCGCAGCAGCGAAGCTCATCGACACCAAGACCGGAGACACCCTTGCTCCAAAGCACAAGCCGGTCACGGTGCCTCGCATCGACAGGCCGCAGCCCGTCTACTCCACGGCGATCGTCGCAAGCACGCAATCAGATGACGACAAGCTCTCGACGTCACTCCAGCGGATCCTCGAAGAGGACGCGTCGCTCACCGTCGAACAGAACGATGAGACCCATCAGACACTGCTCTCAGGTCTCGGTGAGACACATCTCCAGATCACCCTGGACAAGCTCAAACGCAAGTTCGGCGTCTCGGTAGAGCAGGTTCCTGTGAAGGTCGCCTATCGCGAGACGATCACACGGACAGCGGACGCGGAGGGAAAGCACAAGAAGCAGTCAGGCGGACACGGCCAATACGGCGTATGCCACCTCATCCTTTCCCCCCGCCCACGTGGGTCCGGGTTCGATTTCATCGACAAGGTCAAGGGCGGAGCCATCCCGCGCAACTACATCCCGGCCGTAGAGAAAGGCGTTCTCGAAACGATGGAGAGCGGTGGCGTTTGGGGATACCCGGTTGTGGATGTCGAAGTCACTGTCGACGACGGCAAGTACCACTCGGTCGACTCATCGGAGATGGCCTTCAAGCTGGCGGCAAGGGCAGGCTTCAAGGACGCCTTCGCGAATGCTGGCCCGATCGTCCTCGAGCCGATATCACGGATCTCCGTCACCGTGCCAACGCACTTCCAAGGCGATGTCATGGGCGATATCGCATCCAGACGAGGCGCTGTTCAGGGCACAACGTCGAACGCGGACGGCACACAGACCATCGAGGCGGATGTCCCAACGAGCGAGATCCTCAGGTACGCGATCGATCTACGGTCGATCACCCAAGGCTGGGGACGGTTCACCGCTGAGATGACCCGCTACCAGGAACTCCCGACGCAACTCGTCGACAAAGCGATGGCTGCAGCTAAGGAGTAGGCCGCTCCAGTATGAGTCCGTCGAGGAGGCCTCTATCTGAGACGACCACTTCGTCGAGCCCACAATGCGCCATGGCGCGTTGCACGATGATGGCCCCAGCAAGGATCACCCGTGCCCTGGCCGGGTCGAGCGAAGGGATCAGAGCAGTCTCGGCGACAGACAGCCCCGAAAGCCAGGACACCAACGACTCCACCGTTGCGAGAGTAAGCGTGGACCCATGCACTGCCTCGCGATCGTAGGCGTCCAGGCGAAGGGCGATCGCCGCGAGGCTCGTGAACGTGCCTGCGACGCCGATAGCCATACCTGGATCATCACAAGCCGTCACCGATGCGAACGATGCGCGAGCTGCCGCGTGGGCACGATCGAGGTCCTCTAGCGACGGAGGCCTCCGGTCGAAACAGCGGTCGGTGAGCCGCACGGAACCCATATCGACACTCACCGCGTACGATGGCGCATGGTCGCCGTGGACGAACTCCGTCGACCCTCCACCGACATCGATGACGAGCTTCGTCCCTTCGGCGTCGAGGCCTGTCGTCGCCCCAGCGAAGGAGAGCTGCGCTTCACGGGCGCCGTCGATGATCGTCGGCTCGTCACCAAGGATCCGGCCGATATCTGCCATGAGCGCGGCACCGTTGCGTGCGTCTCGTGACGCTGACGTGGCAACGGCCCGAACCTCGTCGGCACCGAGGCTCACGATCGTCGCCGCGTATCGGGCCAGGACCTCGATCGTCGCGTCGTATGCTGCCGCATCGAACGATCCCGTCCGCTCCAGATCCGTTCCCAATGCGGTGACCACCGTTTCCCGTGCTTGTTCTTCGCCGTCCTGCCCGACAACGAGCAGGCGTACCGAATTCGAACCGATGTCGATCGCTGCGACGGTCATGTCGGCTCGATCCATGCAGGATTGGGAACAGCTGTTCCATCGCTGTCGACCACACACACAGCACTACACGCAAGAGGTTCGATACGCGATGCGATGTCCTCGCCTATCGGGTTCATGTTGCCAGCGGCGGTATCCGCGTACTGGGCATGGAGGCACTTGACGCCACCCGAGGAACCGGCGATGCCGCCAGTAGGGACCGGGCCTTCCCAGTCGGGCGGGATGAGCGCGTCGCGGGCGTGGGCGTACCGGCGCATCGCCTCACGGAAAGCTTCACGCGTGCCCGGGTCTGTCCTGATCAGGATATCCGCGGCGCGGACGCCCCCTGTCGACTCGATACGCGAAACTCGCAGCACCGCAAGCGGGCACGTCAGCCAGTACATCGTGGGAAATGGCGTCCCGTCATCGAGGATCGGAGGTACGTCGATCACGACCGGCATGCCAAGATGGCATCTCGAGCGCACGACGACGGGCGATCGGGGCGGCCTCCCGATCTGGACCGCTACGGCCTCACGATCATCCATCGCCCGCGATGTCATTCCCTGTGATGAAGTCCCAGATCATCTGGAGCAGTGACCGGTCATCATGCACGACTGGCTCGACTGGAGCAACCTCCGCGTCGGCGATCGGGCCGTCGGGGAGAACCGCAACGTAGCCGATCTCTCCAGGCCGTACGAAACCGTACTGCTCCCTGGCGATACGTTCGATCTCAGCCTGTGAATACAGGGCATTTGCGTCTTCATCGAGCCTGGTGTTCTTCTCCGTGATCGAAGCAAGCTCGGCCCTGGCGGTGTCGACTGCGTTCTCTCGCTCGAGGTAGTCACGTACAGGGAGCACACCCGTGGCAACAAGTCCGAGGGCAACGAGCAGCATGATGAACATCATGACGATCTTATAGCCTATTTAAGTAAGTTCT
>CAYLIR010000182.1:0-4408 GCA_964383515.1 uncultured Acidimicrobiaceae bacterium | reverse complement strand
CCCTCCTCGAACCCCCGATCCAGGCCCTCGACATCCCGAACGTCGCCGATGGTATCGCCTACATGCAGGGCCTCATGCACTGGCTCGAACGAGGCGGCGAAACCACCGAAATGACCCGTGACGGGGAACGGCTCACGATCTACCGGCATTGAGCTGCCCATGCCTGCTCCACGATGGACGACGTGGCTGGGCCGTCGGATACGTCCTGGGTTGGTGAGTCCCTCATATCGATGCATCCCGAGCACTCCGCTACCGGCTGCCCACATACGGGCGACGTGAACAGATGGCTGCACACCAGAGCCGGCGCACTCGCGGAGAAGGAGGTGGCGGGCCACGGAGAAGCGCAAGCTCTGTTCGCCCTGTCGTATCGGATCTCGTGCACGTTCGGGATGGACGAGTAGCGACGGTCGTCCTGCACATGGCACGCCGGACCATGTGCACCCTGCCCGAGCATGGTGACAGGCTCGATCTGGAGTCCGCCACCAAGGGCGGCATCGCGCGGATGTACGCCCGGTTCGACCGCATGGCGGGCCGTATGGACGAGATGCCGGGCTTGCATCGCCGTATCGTCTGGGGCCACGGCGGCGATGGCCCCGTATCCGCCCTCACCATGCGGCTCTCACCCACAGACCCCGACTACCCGGTGATCCACGGTGCACCCACCCTATAGAGTGGCTCCATGGCACCACAGATCGACACCTTGCTGCTCCTCGCACTTCCTGCTTCAGGGAAGTCGGAGCTGCGCAGGTATCTCGCATCCGTGGACGCTGACACCGCTGCCCGGGACTTCGGGCTCGGGCCGACCGTGCAACTCGACGACTACCCCTATGTCCACCTCATGCGGAGGGTGAGCGAAGAGCTGCGGAACCTCGGCGAGCCGCCTGTCTTCTTCGCATCCGACTCCAGCCCGTTCATCGACGGCAGGGACTGGGCGACCCTGACCGCCCTGGTCACCGAGGACTACGCGGCCCTGGGAACCCGTCGGCCCGTCCCCGATCGGCCGACCGAATGGATACTCGACCGTTTCGACAGGGCCCGCGCTGGCGTCGGCGCAGCGCCGCCGTTCACAGCCATGGCCGACACCGTGCGGAACTCCCTGTCTGAGGCTCTCGACGACGAGGCCGCAACGTTCGCAGCCGAACTCGCAGACACACTCGCCAGCCACGTCCCCGGGGTCTCCACCGTGCTCATCGAGTTCGCACGGGGCGGGCCTGAGGGCGCCACACCGCCCCTGCCCGAACCCCACGGCTATGCCTACTCCCTCCCCCATCTCTCCCCGGACCTCCTTGAACGGGCATCCGCCCTGTACGTGTGGGTGACGCCCCAAGAGAGCAGGCGCAGGAACGAGGACAGGGCAACGCCGGGCCCTGAAGGCGACGCGTCGATCCTGCACCACGGTGTCCCAGAGATCGTGATGCGTGGCGACTATGGCGTCGACGATTTCCTCTGGCTGATCGATCAAGGTGGCGGGCACCATCTCGACATCGCCGCCCACGGCACGACCTTCGCACTCCCGGCTGCGGTCTTCGACAACCGCCAGGACCACACGTCCTTCCTCAGAGCTGACCCGTCCCAGTGGGACCCCGGAGCCGTCGAGGCTCTCCACAGCCAGCTCGTGGAAGCCTTCAAGGAGCTTCGCACCCCCTAGACACCGCAGATCGCGTGTTCACCCTTTGTTCACCGGGGGTTCCTACCTGGGCAAGGAACGACGCCGAAACTGGCCGAGACAATCTCGGAAAGGACCAGTCCATGTCGGAACTGCTGACACGCCTGCGGGCAACAAGACCCACCGACCAGGCCACAACACATCTGCTGCTGCTGCGTGCGTTCATCGCGTTCGGGTGGCTCCGTGCCTTCGTCGACAAGATCGGCAACCCCGACTGGTGGGACGGCACAGCCGTGACACACTTCCTGCGAGGTGGCGCTGCAACGACCCCGATCCACGGGTTCGCCGCCATCGCCGACCGCTTCCTGGTCCCTGCTGCGGCTCAGGTCGGGTGGGCGGTCATCATCTTGGAGCTCGCCATCGGGCTTGCGGTCCTCACCGGCTTCCGCTTCGACATCGCCCTCGCGGCGGGGATCGGCCTCGCTGCCGTGTTCATCATGGCAGGCCAGATCAACCCGGCCACGTTCTACATCATCATCCAGGTAGCGCTCATCGGCTCACCTGCAGGCGATGCGTACTCGATCGACCCCGTCGGCCGCACACCTGTACACCGCTGGGGGCTCCCTCTCGGCATCGGCGCTGTGGCGATGGCGATCTGGGGTACCGCGGCCGCAGGGCCACTCTCGCCGAGCTCGGTCGGCGACCCTGCCGCCGTGCTGGCGTTCTTGAGCCTGTTCGCACTCGCTGCCATCTGGTTCGCGTGGCAGGCGGCCACAGCCACCGCTGTGACACTGCCACGTGAGCGTGTCCGCACACGAACCGCCCACTGAGCATCACCCCAACAGCCGGCGGTTCCTGTCAGACCCATGCGATACGTTCGATGCATGGAACCAGATGCGACCGTCAGCACAGGAGAGCAGATCGAAGATCCCGTCTTCGAGGCCGGAGCATGCGGATGCATCGCCGGGCACGGCACGATCCCGAACTGTCGCAACACGAACGTGCATCGAGGTTGGCCGCAAGTGCAGCCGGTCTCGATGCAGCCAGCAAGCACCACCCGGTGCTCAGAAATTGTGCGGTCTCGGCGACGCAGGGCGTCGCGACAACCTATGGTGTTCCACGGAGGGATTCTCGAACCTTGGGGGAGGTTGACCCATGTCGCGTACGCGATCTCGTTCACTGGTCGTACTCGTCGTTGCACTCATCGGTGCGCTCATTCCGATCACGGCACAAGCCGCTGGCCGCCAGGCCCGAGGGTTCAGCATCGATGTCGTGTCGAGCAATGCCGACGAAGTCTCTGCGGGTACAGCGCGTCTCGTCGTACAGCTGCTCCCCGGAACGCTCAACAGCGTGATCGTCCTCGTCAACGGGCAGGACCAGACAGCGAACTTCACCAGTGCACCGAACCGCAGGATCGAAGGGGTCGTCACCGGCCTCGCCGATGGCGAGAACACCGTATCTGTGCACCTCCTCAGACAGCGTCGCCGCGGCGACAGGCTCGGCCAGGTCAACGCCCAGATACCTCAGGACATCGGACGAGCAGTCGCAGAGATCACGCTCGTCAACCATCCCGTCGAGGGCCCGATGTTCTCCGGCCCACACCAGGACCCGTTCTTCTGCTCCACACCTGACGACTACGGGGAAGCAGAGCTTGGCGGCCCGATCGACGACAACTGCACCATGGACACTGTCGTGTCGTACAAGTACCGCACCACGGCTGACACCTGGGCAGACTACGACCCGTCGGGTGGCCGCCCGGCAGACATGGCGACGACGACCACGATGGACGGCGACACGGTCGACTACATCGTGCGATGGGAACGCGGCACCATCAACCGGTTCATCTACTCGATCGCGATGCTCTCCCCCGCCACCCAGGACATCGACACGCCGGACCTCTCCGCGTGGAACGACCGGCTCATCTACTACTTCCAGGGCGGTGTCGGCATCGGCCACTACCAGGGTGACCCCTCCCAGAAACGGATGCTCTACGACTACGGGCTCGGCAAGGGCTACGCGGTCATCTATTCGACCGGCACGAAAGCCGACACCCACTACAACCTCGAACTCGGTGGCGAGACCGCCATCATGGTGAAGGACCGTTTCGTCACCGCCTACGCCCTGCCCGACTACACGGTCGGTGTCGGAGCATCCGGCGGCGGTATCCAGCAGTACATATACGCCCAGAACCACAAGGGGCTCATCGACGCTGCCATCCCCCAGTACTCGTATCCGGACATGATCACCCAGACGATCAACGTCGGTGACTGCGAACTCCTCGAACGCTGGATGGACACCCGCCTGTTCACCGGAGACACGATGTGGGCGGACTGGGAGAACCGGACGCTGCTCGAAGGCATGGCTGCGTGGAACACGGTCGACAACTCACGTGCAGCGGCGATGCCACCTGGATATCCGGCAGGTTCGTCCGAGTGCATCGAAGGATGGATGGGGCTCTCCCCCCTCGTCCTGAACCCCCACTTCGGGACCGCCCCTGGGATCACACCCGCCGAACAGGCATCCGTCGAATGGACCCATTTCGCAGACGCCATCAACATCTACGGAACCGCCTCGGACGGTTTCGCTGCCCGCACGTGGAGCAACGAGGGTGTCCAGTACGGGCTCAAGGCCGTCGCTGACGGAGCGATCACGCCGGAACAGTTCCTCGACCTCAACGCCAACGTCGGTTCGTGGAAGAACGAACCGGACATGGTCCAGGAGGGCTGCCCCTACATCTCGGCACTCTGCCCAGACCCTGCGGACCTCGCCGGCCTCGATCCGTTCCCAGATATCTGGCCCAAT
>CAYLIR010000181.1:0-4421 GCA_964383515.1 uncultured Acidimicrobiaceae bacterium | reverse complement strand
CGGTAGCTGGCGGGTCTGGATCGTCCTCCGTTCCCCTGCTGCGTTGGTGGCCTCGCGCCGTGGCTTGGCCCCACCCCACGATCTGGCCAGTACGACGCATCGTTCTCCATCTACGTCGATCACGGCCCCCGGGTAGATGGCTCCCGATACGATGGTGTGCGCGGCGCGTGTGCCCGTTGTCTTGGCGTACTCCCAGATGTCGCCTTGGTCGCAGGCTGCGGATGCCCGAAACGTTGCAAGGTCGTGTTCGCGTGCCTCAAGGCGTTCACGGAGCGCACGCTCGCGGTACGTGCGTGAGAAGTTGGCGAACGACGCAGATAGGAGTTCATGCGCTACATCCTCGTCGTATCGAGCGATGACGTTCACGGTCATGTTGTACGTTGGCGTGAACGAAGAGCGCAGCGGATTCGCTCCTGCTGCGGCGATCGCGGCGACCCGGGAGAAAGGCACATAGCTGCTGTGGAGCACGACAGCAGTCCCCTCTGTATCGATGCCCCTGCGACCTGCTCTGCCGGTCAATTGGGTGTAGTCGCTTGGCATCAGGAGTTCGTGTGATTCCCCGTTGAACTTCGAGAGCGATTCGATCACGACGGTACGCGCTGGCATGTTGATGCCGAGAGCGAGTGTTTCGGTGGCGGCAACGACCTTGACCAACCCTGCGAGGAACAACGCTTCCACGGTCTCTTTGAATGCTGGCACGAGTCCGGCGTGGTGGGATGCCGCACCGCGTTCGAGGATCGATCGCCATCGTTCATACCCGAGGACGCTGAGATCCTCCGGGCTCAGGTGTGCCACATGTTGGTCGACGATGGCGCCGATCGCCCTGCGTTCTTGGGTGGTTGTGAGGTGAAGCCCGCTCGCTGCGATCTGGCTGGCAGTGAGATCGCAGCCCTTTCGTGAGAACACGAAGGTGATCGCAGGCAGGAGATCCTCGTCGCGAAGGTACTCGACGATGTCCGTGCGTCGCGGTGTCGAGAAGCGCCGGAAACGGCCTCGAGACCTGCCGAGCATCTTGGTGATCCGGGGGTTCGCTTTGCCGCGTCCGGTGAAGATCTCGGCCATGCCGATGGACCCGCCGTCGTGACGGTCCTTCCACATGTACATCGAGGTCAACGGCACTGGTCTGGTCGATTCCAAGATGAGATCCGTTGCACCCCTACGAGTCCGGATCCAGTCGGTGAATTCCTCTGGATTTGCGATCGTTGCAGAGAGGCTCACGATGGGAACGGATCTATCGAGGTGGATGATGACCTCCTCCCAGACCGAACCGCGGGAACGATCAGCGAGATAGTGCACTTCGTCGAGGATCACCATGCCGAGCGAATCGAGGCTCGGGGATGCTTCATAGATCATGTTGCGCAGGACTTCGGTAGTCATCACCACGATCGGAGCGTCCCCGTTCACCACGTTGTCGCCGGTGAGCAGGCCTACGCGCGCGCTCCCCCACACATCGACGAGATCGTGGAACTTCTGGTTCGACAGTGCTTTGATCGGCGTCGTGTAGAAGGCACGTTTGCCTGCAGCGACGGCGATGGCGATAGCGCCCTCCCCCACCACGGTCTTGCCAGCGCCTGTCGGAGCGGTGACGACGACCGATCTCCCGGCCTCGATCGACGCAAGGGCATCGCGTTGGAATCGATCGGGGGCGAAGTCGAGCGAAGCGATGAAGTTGTCGAGGGCTGACCGGCTGATCTTGCTCACTTTCTCAAGATGAAGCGGATCGCGAGAATCGTGAGCTCGAAGAGGACGTACAGGGGTGCGGCGAGCAGCGAAAGCGTCATCGGGTCGCCCGACGGCGTGATGACAGCAGCGGCGACCAAGATGATGATGAAAGCCCACCTTCGGGTTGATCGCAGCATCGCACTCGTGACCACCCCGGCAGCGGCGGCAGCGAACAGGAACACAGGAAACTCGAACGCTATGCCGAACGCGAGGATGAACCTCGTGGCGAACTTGATGTAGAAGTCCGCTCCGATGACCGGCGTGAGGGTGTCTCCGCCGAACTCGAGCAGGAACAGGAGTCCTCGGTCCAGCGCGATGTAGCCGACGATGACTCC
Organism: uncultured Acidimicrobiaceae bacterium; assembly: GCA_964383515.1. Lineage (GTDB taxonomy): Bacteria > Actinomycetota > Acidimicrobiia > Spongiisociales > UBA5794 > JAMBLL01. The sequence continues at coordinate 2,364 of CAYLIR010000181.1, read as the reverse complement.
CAGCGTGAACAAGATCACGAACACCGCGGTGATCGGATACGCCCAGCGTTTCTCCTTGCGGTTCAACGCAGGCGCAGCGAATCGCCACATCTGATACAGCACGACGGGAGATGCGATGATGAGCCCCCCGAAGATGCTCAGTCGCATGACGGTCGAGAACGCTTCTGTCGGCCTGAAGAACGCTAGCTGGCCGCCGGGTACGGCGATGCGGTACGGCTCAGCGAGCAACTCGAGGATCTTCTCGTTGAAGAAGAAGGCAACGATCGTTCCCACGGCGACCGCGATGGCCGCTTTGATCAGCCGCGAGCGGAACTCCTCAAGGTGATCCATCATCGGCATCGTTGCAGATGTCATGGTGCTGTTTCGGCCCTGCCCTCAGCGTCGGGCGGCGACTCATCGTCCGTCCTCGGCTCGGGTTCGCCCGGAAGCGACGCCGCGTTGGGTGTGTCGAGGGGAGCATCGGTATCTGGCCCGTTGACAACATCCCGGTTCTTCGGCCGGACCTTTGGCGGACTCGTCATGTCCACAGAGAACCCGGCGACATCCGATACAGCATCGGTGAGACCTTTGACCGTGGAGTCGTAGTCCTGCTTGAGATCGTGAAGAGGTGCGGCGATATCGTCGTACTCTTTTTCGAGGGCGGAGGTCACGGACTGCGTCGCCGCCCGCGTTTTCGCGAGCAGTTCGCCGATCGTACGGGCTATCTCGGGTAGTCGACGGGGACCGAATACGACCAATGCCGCGATTGCGATGAAGAGGATCTCTCCGGTTCCAAGGCTTCCCATCGTATCATGGTACCGCTGTCGTGTCCTTGCCACGCGACGCGTCGGCTCCCGGACAGCGCGTGGGTCGTTCCTGGCGGCTCAGTATCGGGCGAGTATCCGTGAACGGAGAGCTTCGAGGGCGTCGACGATCTCGACACCTTCGATGTCGCGTGCCTGGTCCCCGAGTTGCAGGAGCAAGCGAGCTGCCACGAGAGGGTCCGAAACGCTCATCGTGACACGCAGGGTTCCTTCAGGTAGCACCACGACGTCGACCGGATAGTACTCGGCCACCCATCGCGATCGAGGATCGAGCGTGAAGGTCACACGCACGTCCGACTCCGTTGGCTGATACCGGATGAGGGTCTGAGGCGCTACGTCGTCGATCTCGTAGGATCCATCGAGGACAGTGACACTTTCTATGCGGTCGATCCGGAACACGCGCGACGCTTCTGCCCTCCTACAGAATCCGGCCAGATACCAGTTGCCGAGATTGAAGAACACACTGTGGCCCTCGACAACGCGCTCAGAGCGCTCGTTGGAGGCGAGGCCGACGTAGACGATCTCAACAGGTGCTCGGTGTTCGATGGCTGAGCGGAGCACATGCACGTGGTCAGGGGTGGGAACGTCGACAGCGACGACCGCGCCATCGTCGGGTGCGACAACGGTCATGAGCTTGTCCACCGCACTGTGCAGCACATCGGGTGCCTGCTCAGATCCTACCATCGTGAGCCCGGCGGCCAGGAGTCCGAGGGTCTCGGGTGGTGTGAGCCGAAGCGGTTTCGCGAAGTAGTCTGCTGCATCGACGTAGATGCCATCTTCGAAGATGTCCACGTCGATGAGATCGCCAGGACCGTATCCCGGCAAGCCGGTCGTGAACACGAGATGCAGATCCTTGATGAGTTCGGTGGTACTCGCATAGCCGAAGCGTTTGGCCACCTCGGCGGTCGATGCGCCGTCGTGATCGATGATCCACGGAAGGACGGCGAGGATGCGCGTGAGGCGCTTGGCGGTCTTGTCAGACGGCATCGCCGCTCCTGAGGAACGCGGTGAACGCATCGCGAGCGTCCTGTGGATGCTCGATCACCGCCTTGTCGTCGAAGCTCAGCACCCAGCCGATCAACCGGCGTTGTGTGCTCATGGGCACTGCGACGAGCACGGTGTCTGCGCTCTCGCTGATGCGCCGAGCACCAGGCATCTGGCGTATGGCGACGGATGCAACGTCCCTGTCGAAGCGAACCCGGGCTGTGGTCTGCTCGCTGGTGTCAGGAGCCTCGGTGGAGATGGATCGCGATGTGTCGAACGAGTCTGGCCGCTCGAACATACCGCGCTCCTCGTCCACGGCGATGTCGGACATGCGGTCGACGCGGAATGCCTTGACCGGTTCGGGAGCAGCAGTCTCGGGTGCAGCGAGATACCAATGTCCCCTTCTATGGATCAGCCCGTAGGGGTGGACGCGGCGTTGGGATCCTTTGTAGGTGAACGTCACAACCGAACGATCGGTCACAGCCCCGTACAACGAGCCGAGCACATCGAGATCGTGGCCGAGATCAGCAAAGACAGTGCCCGCGCGGCTCGGCGGTGAGGCGCCTCCGAGTTTGAA
>CAYLIR010000180.1:0-4435 GCA_964383515.1 uncultured Acidimicrobiaceae bacterium | reverse complement strand
AGCGAAGTGCCCCGCGGACATCTCTGTCTTGAGTAGCACGACATTCCCAGATGTGGACCGGTCGCGCAGGCGCAGCACCCACTTGGCCGGCTCCCAATACGACACCCTTGGATCGTTCAGACCTGCTGTCGCCAGGATGGGCGGGTACGCCGTCTTCCCCACGTTCTCGTACGGCGCGTATGCCCGCATCCACCGGTACTGCTCCTCGATGGCCGGGTTCCCCCACTCTTCCCATTCAACGACTGTCAAGGGCAGGCTCGCGTCGAGCATCGTGTTGATGACATCGACGAACGGCACCTCGGCGGCAACCGCTGCGAACGACTCCGGCGATAGATTCGTGGCGGCACCCATGGTCAAGCCACCGGCCGATGCTCCTCGGATAGCGATCCGGGCAGGGTCGCAGTACCCAGCATCTGTCAGCTGTGCTGCCGCATCAACGAGGTCGGAGAACGTGTTGTGCTTGTGTTCGAGCTTGCCCTCGGTATGCCACCGCTTCCCCATCTCGCCGCCACCGCGCACGTGCGCAATGGCATACACAACGCCACGGTCGAGCAAGCTCAACCTCGGTATCGAGAACCGCGCAGGGATCGACACTTCGTACGCGCCATATGCATAGAGAACCATCGGCGCCGATCCGTCGACCTCCACATCGCTCGCGCGCACGACACTCACCGGTATCGACGCACCGTCTCGCGCAGTTGCCCATACGCGCTCTTGGATGTACTGCGACGGATCGTATCCGCCCAGGACGGGTGTCGTCTTGAGCAGCGTCCGCTCGTCCGTATCGAGGTCGAGATCGAGGATCGAGCGAGGCGTGACAAGCGATTCAAAGGAGTACCGCAGCATATGGGTTGCGAACTCATGGTTCGCGTCGGGGCCGATCTGATAGACAGGTTCGTCGAACTCCACCGCCGTCAAGCCGTCATCGCCGAACGTGAACAGTGCCGGGAGCCCCTTCTCCCTCCCCCACACGAGAACGTGATCGGCGAAACACATCGGAGCGTTGAGCTTGCGGCCGGCCCGATGGGGCACAACCTCGACGGGTTCGCCTCCGCCGGTGGGCACGGTGACCAGACGTCCATCGACCCCTTCGTCGTTGACCACGACCCAGAAGTCATCGCCTCGATGATCGATCCGGTACTCCACGCCTTCGACACGCCCGAGCACCTCGCGAGGCTCCTCGAACGGCGAGCGGGACGGGATGACCCATGCCGATTCCGTGATCGATGAGCTCGCATCGATCACGATGAAGTCGCCTGACCGCGTGCGGGAGATGTCGAGGTAGTAGCGCTCGTCGTCTTCCTGGACGACCAGTTGGTCGTCAGCTTGTGCTGTGCCGACTTCGTGTCGCCACACCTGAAACGGCCTCAGCGCATCGTCTGCGATCGTGTAGAACAGGTATCGGCTGTCGTGGGACCACGCGAGACCGTAGCGACACCCCTCAAGTGCATCATCGAGATCCTCGCCTGTTGCGAGGTCGCGTATCTTCGTCGTGTACGCCTCAGCCCCGGTCGTGTCGACCGAGTAGGCGACGAGTTCCTGGTCGCTCGTGAGCGCGAGGTTGCCGAGCCTGAAGTACCGCTCACCCTCGGCCTCGGCGTTCTCGTCGAGTACGAGTTGTTCAGCGCCTTCGGGCGACCCGTGCATCCGCACCCAGATCGCGTACGGCTTGCCTTCTTCCATCTTCGTCGTGTACCACCATGGCCCCCGACGCGCTGGCACCGCGAGATCGGTTTCGAGTGTCCTGCCTTTGATCTCTTCGAATATCTTCTGCTGGAGTTGTTCCGTTGGCTCGAGCATCGCTGCCGTGTACTCGTTCTCTGCTTCGAGGTGAGCGATCACATCAGGGTCGGACTTGTCCTGAAGCCACGCATACGGATCGACCACGGTCTCGTCGTGGAGGACACGGAGGGTGACCTTGCGCTCTGCCTGTGGCGGCTGTCGTGAATCCTGCATCGTGCAACCATATCGCAGAGGCCGTGACGACCGCTTGCCGGTACGATGACGGAATGGACCGAACGATCGCAGTCTTTGGCGCCTCGCGTACGCTTCCTGGCGATCCGCACTTCGTGGAAGCAGTCCGATGCGGCGAACTCCTCGCCGAAGCAGGATTCGCCGTGGCAACGGGAGGCTACGGAGGCACCATGGAGGCTGTATCGCAGGGAGCACGACATAGAGGTGGGCATGTTGTAGGTGTCACAGCGCCAACTGTGTTCCCTGACAGAACAGGAGCCAACGAATACGTCGACGACGAGGCACAGGCATCGTCGCTCATCGAGCGAATCGGCCTCCTCGTCGATGGCACGGACGGAGCCATAGCCCTGTGGGGGAGCCTCGGAACTGCCACGGAGCTACTTGTGGCATGGAACGCTGCGTTTGTTGCCCCGTTCTCCAACAACGTGTCCAAGCCGGTCGTCGCCGTCGGCGAACCATGGCAGATGCTCGTGCCGCTGCTCGAGGCAACCCTCGCGATCGACCCTGGATCCATCACGGTGGTGGACACGGTCGACGATGCCGCGCGGCACATGGCGACTGTGCTCAGATGACCCGTGCCCTGCCCGGCGCCGGAGCGCGCTCGCTCCCGATCAGATACCCTGCCAGCCCCCCTACGGTCAGGATCGCACCGACCGCGAGCATCACCTCGGAACGCGTCCAGAGTGGCTGAGAGAACACATCGAACCCACGACGGATCAGCACCGAACTCGGAGGGTCTTGGATGAACCGCCCGACAGCGATACGCACCACGGGGATGGTCAGAGCAGAGAAGCCACCGGCAAGCACAAGCGCAAGGCCGACCGCAAGCAACGCAGAGAACCACCGTCTGGCAGCGAGCAGGATGATCGCTACGAGACCGGCAGCAATGAGCGCTGCCACATACGAGACACGTCCCGCGAGCTTGTCGTACACCGAGAGATCCGGCAGGGTGCCCGGTTCGAACACTTCGACGGCTGTGAACCAGTCTTCGGGCACACGATCGGCGAGTTCGGGCGACAGAGCCGCCAGTGGCGCAAGGAACAGATCTCGATCTGCGCTGAAATCGACAACAAGCCCACCCTGGCCACCGTCTACGAGGCGGTCGTGCACGTGACGAGCGGTGGACGCGATCACCGGTTGCAGGCGGTCCTCAGCGAGCACATTGGAGATGTTGCTCACCAAGGCGGTTTCGAGAACCTTGATGATCGGGAACTCCTCGATGAGCCTGTCCACGATCATCTCAGCAGCCGCATCGCGTGTTTCCATCTCCTGCATCGCCTCTTCGGATGCAGCAAGGAAGTGACGCACGTCGAGAACATCGACGTCGAGCCACCACGCAACGTTGGCGAGCGTGAACGCCACAGCCAACGCTGCGACGATCGCGACCATGGCTGCCCTACGCATGTCCGGTTGGTCCCCTCATGTCACAACGGTACTGGAACGCGGATACCTTGCTGGAGACCCCGATCGCTGCGAGGCCTGCTCGTCGAGGCCCCTACTCGTTGGGGGTGACAGCCCACAGCAGGTCGCGAGAGTCGATGATGCCGACGAGTTCGCCATCGTCGAGCACGGGAAGGTGTCGATAGCCCGTCTCGAGCAGCCACAGAGCCGCATCGCGCACGGGAGCTTCGGCATCGATCGTATCTGGAGCGATCGCCATGCGACCTCGAACGGCGATGTCGGGGTCACATCCATCAGCGAGCGCCATAGCAAGATCCCGGTCTGTGCATATCCCCACCAGTCCGGTGCGGTCGACAACGGCGACCGCGTTCACGTCGAGTCTGCGCATCGTGCCTGCAACATCCCGAATCGATGTGTCAGGGCCGACGATCGCACACTGCCTACCCACTAACGCGCGCACACGCATGTGTACCTCCGATGACCACGATAGCCGTCGATCGCCCACAGCCAGCTCACGACGGAAGATCTCGTCTGAGACACCGATGACTCAGATGAGATCTTGCTCGCGGATCCCGAAGCTGGGATGACGCAGTCGGCACAGGGCGAGCTTCTCGAGTTGGCGGATACGCTCGCGGGTGAGGTTGAACTCGTCGCCGATCTCTTCGAGCGTCCGCGGAATCCCATCGTAGAACCCGTACCGCAACGCGAGGATCCTGCCCTCACGCACGGGAAGACGATCGATCGACTTGCGCAACGAGTTGGCGATGTCCATCTCCTCCGTGACGCGCACAGGGTCGGCTGCGTCTTCATCCTCGATGAAATCGCCTAGCTGGGCTCCGTCTTCGCCGATCGGCTGCTCGAGAGATACCGTATCGGCGACCGCCAGTGCGAGCTCGACTTTCTGCACGTCGACGCCGGCTTCCTCGGCGATCTCCTCTGGCCTCGGGTCACGGCCAAGCTCAGCCTTGAGCGAAGCTTGCGCTGCCCGAACCGCCGCAAGCGTGTCGTGAAGATGAACGGGGATGCGCACCGTGCGGGACTTGTCTGCGATCGCTCGAGT
>CAYLIR010000179.1:0-4450 GCA_964383515.1 uncultured Acidimicrobiaceae bacterium | reverse complement strand
GCTGTGGTACAGCGCCCCGTGGATCCCACCGCCGTACGGTGTGCGAATGGTCATCGGCAGCGTCCACGCTCCGTTGCTTCGGTAGTGGATACGGGCGAGCTCCGACACGATCTGGTTGAAAGCTGGGTGGACGTAGTCGGCGAACTGGAGTTCCGCAACGGGACGCGACCCCGCTGCGGCGATACCGATACCGATACCGACGACCAACGACTCGGCGAGCGGCGTGTTGAACGCGCGGTCCTCGCCGAATGCTTCGGTGAGGCCTACGGTCGCCTTGAACACACCGCCGGTCGGGTCAGCGACATCCTCACCGAAGACGATCATGTCATCGTGGTCAGCCATGAGGTCGTGCAGTGTGGTGTTCACTGCATCGATCAGCGTGCGAACCTCGCCCTGTGGCTCGGGTTCGACGGCGATGGCCGGCGTCGTGGTGGTGATGTCATGCGAGTACACATGGCTCAACGCATCCGTTGGGTCCGGCGAAGCGTCGGCTGTCTTGACTGCCTCGGCGATCACATCGGCGATCTCCTCTTCGATATCGCGCTCGAGTGCTGTGGTCAGCGCACGCTGTTCGACGAGGTACTGTCTGAAGTTGGGGATCGGATCCTTGCGACGCCAGAGCTCGACCTCCTCGCGAGATCGGTAGAGCTTGTCGTCGTCGTCGGAGGTGTGCGCGTAGTAGCGATACGTCTTCGCCTCGATGAGCGTCGGTCCTTCCCCTGCCCGTGCCCGTTTCACCGCGGCAGTCATCGCGCCGTACACATCCAGGACGTTGTTCCCGTCGACCACAACGCCGGGCATGCCGTAGCCGTTGGCCCGGTCGGCGACTTGTCCGGCGACTTCCGAGATGACAGGGACCGAGATCGCATAGAGGTTGTTCTGGATCAGGAAGATGAGAGGGAGCTTGTGGATCCCGGCGAAGTTCATCGCCTCGTGCCAGTCTCCCTCTGAGGTCGACCCCTCGCCGCCGCTGACGACCACTACGCTGTCTGTGTCTCTCCGCTTGAGATCGTACGCGATCCCGCAGGCTTGCGGATACTGTGATGCGATCACCGAACTCTGCGTGAGGATGTTCAGATCCGGTGAGGACCAGTGATTGGGCAGTTGCCTTCCGGCGCTCGACGTATCCATCGCTTTGGAGAACACACCGGCGAAGACCTGTTCGGGAGATATGCCGATCGTGAGAGCGAAGGCGAGGTCTCGGTAGTACGGCATGGACCAGTCTTTCGACGGGTCGATCGCCGTCGCAGCACCGACTTGGGTGGCTTCGTGCCCCGAGACCGACACGACGAACGGAACTCTGCCTTGGCGGTTGAGTGCCCACATCCTTTCGTCGATACGACGCGCGAGCAGCATGTTCTTGTACATGTCGATGAGATCCTCGTTGGACAGCCCGAGAGCCGTGTGGTCGAGCACGCTATCGAGTCCCAATGTCACGCGGTACCTCCTTGTCGTGCCACTGTGATGCGTTCTTCGGCTACGCGTTCTGCTGCGCGATGGGTGCTGATCCCGAGCCTTTCGGCGGCAAGAAGGATCTCGGTGAGGTTGTCGAAGATGGCATCGACCATCTGGTCGGCTTTCTCCTGGCTGTATCCGCCTTCTTCGGCAGCTATGTTGATGATGCCACCAGCGTTCACGACGAAATCGGGTGCATACAGGATGCTTGCGTCTTTGAGCCTGTCGCCGTCTGCTTCCGTTGCGAGCTGGTTGTTCGCCGAGCCAGCGATCGCAGTGCATCTCATGTCGGGGATCGTGGCTTCGCTGAGGTCGCCACCGAGTGCGCAGGGCGCGAAGATGTCACAGGGAATCTGATGGATCTCGTCAACGGGCGCGACCTTCGCCCCATAGGCGGCTGCGGCGAACTCGGTTGCTCGCTCGTTCACATCTGCGACGACCACTTCCGCGCCTGCTCCATGCAGCAGACGGGCGAGTGCCATCCCGACCTTGCCGACACCTTTGATGGCGACCCTGCGTCCGGAGAGGTCCTGCGATCCCCACAGCAGCGTGGCGACGGCTCGTTGCGCAACGAGTACGCCGCGTGCAGTTGCCGGTGACGGGTCGCCCCTCCCACCAAGTTCAATGGAGAGGCCACGCACGTACTTGGTTCGCGTCGCAACGATCTCCATGTCCGCCACGGTCGTCCCGACATCCTCGGCCGTGATGTACCTCCCCGCGAGGCCGTCGATGAAGCTTCCGTAGGCGCGGAAGAGATCGGGGGAGGCGAGTGTGGACGGGTCGCCGATGATCACCGCTTTCCCCCCTCCCTGGTTGAGGCCCGCACATGCCGCTTTGTAGGTCATGCTCTTGGAGAGTCGGAGCACATCAGTGAGCGCTTTGGCTTCTGACCCATAGGGATAGAAGCGAGTGCCACCGAGTGAAGGGCCCAACACGGTGCTGTGGATGGCGACGATCGCTTTGAGTCCGGCGGAGTCGTCGACGCCGAAATGGACGGATTCGTGTTGCTCGTGTCCGACACTGTCGAATACTCCCAAAAGCATCCCTCCGGTTGTGCTGAGCTGGTGACGATCCGTTCCACCTATGCTAGTCGCCCGTCCCAGTCGATTCTGGCCGCGATGATGCGTAGGCTCTCTACTGATGATCCGATCAGCATATCTCCGTGTCTACGTGCCAGCCTTGAGGGTCGGCCCGCTTCCGCCGTTTCGGGGGCCATCGGCCGGCGAAGAGGCGATCGTTGCGAATGCAAGATACATCTGGGACGAGCCGCTCACCGACGACGGTTTCTACACCGAGTGGCGTGGTGCTCAGTATCTGTGCCCGCGTAACACCCGGGTGCGCATGATCGAAGGGATCCTCGCTTTCGCAAAGACCTATCCAATGATGCCAACACTTTCGAAGGCGCAACGCAATGAGTACGTGTTGGAACTCAGTCGACTTCGCCGGAGCACACCCTATGCGAAGAGCCATATCCTGTCGTCTGCTTGGCATGTCCCTCTGCGATGGTTCACCGCGTTCAGGTCGAATGAGCGGGAGATGTACGAGGGTTCGTCGGGTCGTTCGATTCGATATCGCGCCACTGTCGGGGACGCGATCGACAGGGTCCGGTGGGCGCACGCCGTGCTTGAGCGCGCTGGGCTCGACGAGCAGGTCGTCGAATCTGTACACGACCTCGAACGGTGGATCGCAGGATTCACCGCAGATGCGCTCCTCGAGCTCGACTACGGGGCGGTCGCATCGTTGTTTTCTGAAGGAGATCTCGTCTTCGACGAGTCAGCAGACGATGCTCGCGCGAGCCTGCTCGCGCTCGAAGCAGGCGAGATCGACGCATCACGCCAGGCATACGAACGTGTCGCGCTCCGGTGGGCAGCGCCCCAGTCGTACATCTACAGCAACTGACCTCGCCGCGCTTCGTGTCGGGTCGATGCGAGTTGCTCCAGTCTCTCCACCAGATGGGGCCCATCCGGATGTACCCTGTTGGGGTGCCAACGAGAAAGCTCGTACTCCTGACGATCGCCTGGGTGCTCGCTGCCGTGACGATCGGGCTCGTTGTCGGGGTGTTGCTCACCGAGATCATGGCGCTTGCCGGTGCGTTCACGACGGGATCGGACGCGTACCGGTTGAGTCTCAACATCATCGCCCTGGTCGTGTTCGTCGCTGTGGTGACCGTGCCGTTCGTGTTCAGGGACAGATTCCGGTCCGACCCGCCACGTGAGGGCTGATCTGCTGACGGTCTAGATCGTGTTGTCGTGGTCGGTGTGCCCGATGTCGAACCATATGAGCAGCATCACGATCGCCGTTGCGACAGATACCCAACTGATCGGCGTCCCCGCGGCGAAGAGCATGCTCGCAACGACGACTGCGGCGACGCTGCGCACAGCCTTCGTGAGGCGTCTCTGGGGCACCGGCTTGTCGAACGCGTCGCCGTCGTGCACGAAGCCCGGATGGCTTGCATCGAGATATGGGGACTCGTCGTTCTCCTCTTCCACAGCCTCTATTCAACCAGCCTCGTCGGCGGCATGTCACGCGGCCAGCGTCGATGGCCGTCGGTGTGGGTCTCCACCGTGTCGAGAGCCGGGCTTCCGAGAAGTGGCGTCAGCGATTGGCTGTGGCGCCGGTGACCGACGATGCGACTGCATCCTCGAGAGGGGTGTCGGTGAACCGTCCGAACGTGGAGCGGAATCTCGTGTCGTCCACAACGAAGTCGTCCGTCCACTGGTACATCATCTCGATGCTCTCCCTGGCGACCGCATTGAACGGTGACGCGATCCGCAGCATGGTCGTGGAAACCGCGCTGGTCGCCACCGGTTGGGGGAGCGCTCTATTGACGGCGGTGAGGAACTCGGCGCCTGTCGGCGCTGATCCGTGGGGGAGTATCCACGTGTTGCCATACGCATCGTCAGACTCGGCGAGCGTCACGTACGCTCGAGCGATGTCCGGTAGGTAGGCAACGGAGTGCTTCTTGTCGAGACGTCCGAGCCACCGGATCGGTTTC
>CAYLIR010000178.1:0-4459 GCA_964383515.1 uncultured Acidimicrobiaceae bacterium | reverse complement strand
CCGAGCAAAGACACACCTGGAGGTGCGTGATGCCAGTGACAACGATCGCTGACAGGGAAGTACATATCGACGAAGAAGGATTCTTGACGGAGTTCGATGAATGGGATCGAGAGCTTGCAGAAGCCCTCGCGAAGAACATCGGAATCGACGAGATGACAGACGAGCATTGGAAGGTCATCGAGTTCCTGCGCAACGACTACAAGGATCAGGGCGAAACCGCAACGCTGCGCCGTGTATCCACCGTCGGCGGCATCCCCACGAAGAGCCTCTTCCAACTGTTCCCCAAGAAACCTGCACGCAAGATGTCCTACATCGCCGGGCTCCAGAAGCCAGCCGGCTGTATCTAGAGAGGATCACATGACAACCGACGAAACCACAGCACCGATCGTTCCCGATTTCGGTGGTGATGAGGATCGCAAGATCGCTTTCGTATGCTCGAAGGGCTCACTCGACATGGCCTACCCGGCCCTCGTGATGGCATCAGGAGCGTTGGAGATGGGGATCGAAACCCACATCTTCTTCACGTTCTGGGGCATGGACATGATCAACAAGAAGACCATGGGCAATCTCCACTTCTCCCCCGTGGGCAACCCGGCAACGCACATGCCGGCGGCGCTCGCTCCGCTTCCTGGCATGCAGGCTATGGCGACGAGGCAGATGAAGAAATCGCTGGAGGAACTCGACATTCCCGATGTTCCTTCCTTCCTCGAGCACCTCTCCGACATGGGCTGCAACCTGTGGGCTTGCAAGATGTCCGTCGATATGTTCAATCTGACTGAAGACGACATGACGCCACTGCTCAATGGCGTGCTCAACGTCACCGACTTCATGGAGATCATCGAGGGCGCCCAGACGATGCTCATCTAGGGCTCTAGACAGCCCCCCTCTCTGCAATGGACAATATGTAGAGAGCAACAACCGAATAGGGGTGACCGATGGCTGCTCAGGTACGTCGCATGGACAAGTGGGTCAGCGAGGGGATCATCTCGCAGGACCAGGCCGATTCCATTCACGAGTACGAGCGACAGGTCGCCCCTTCTCGCGGGTCAGCGATCGAGGTGCTCGGCTACCTGGGAGCAGCGTTGGCGGCATCTGCTGGGTTCATGATGGCCTCGGGCGTGTGGAGCGACCTCTCGCGAACATCGAGGGTCGCACTCGTAGGTGTGGCCGCTATCGCGCTTGTCATCATCGGAGAGGCCGCAGCACGCGGCTCCACCGACGTGATCCGCCGACTCGGCGCCATGATGCTGATGCTCGCCGTACCGGTGATCGGCGCGGCCATCGCGATAGCAGTAGACACGTGGGGAGAACCACGGCTGGCGGTCGTGATCGCGTCTGGTGGCGCACTCATGGCTGCAGCCATCATGTACGGACAACGGCAATCGAGCCCTCAGCACATCGCCCTGTTCCTCGCATCGCTCAGCCTGGCTTTCTCGGGGTTCATGTTCGCTACCGACGGCGGCTCCGAGATCATCATCGGCTCCGTGATCCTCGGTGTGGGGCTCATCTGGGTGATCCTTGCAGCCACCGACACCCTCCCGCCCAGGCTGGTCGGCGAGATACTCGGTGCATTGACAGCACTCGCCGGATCCAGCTTCCTTGCAGCGACCATCGGGCCTTCCGCCGAACCCGTTGCTGTCGCCTTGATCGCCATCGCCATCGTCGGGATCGCCTTCGGCGTGACACGCGGTCACGTCCCGCTCACCATCGCTGGTGCGACTGGAGTGGTCATCTTCGTCCCGTGGCTCGCCACAGAGATCTTCGGATCTGACACCGGCGTACCGATCGCACCAATGTCGATCTTCGTGGTCGGGGCGGTGCTTGCCGCGTGGGCGATCTATCGGGCGAGGAAGACGTTGCGCTGACGCGCTGCGGCTAACGCCCGCCTGCATCCTTGATGAGGGTGTCAAGGGCAAGCGCGATCATGTCGGAGAAGGTACGCTCCCGCTCGTCAGACGTCGTCTCTTCCTGTGTGACGAGGTGGTCCGACACCGTCAGGATCGCCAGCGCACGTGCACCTTCCCCAGCAGCTACGGCATAGAGGCCTGCGGCTTCCATCTCCACAGCGAGGATGTTCATGCCCTGCCAGATCGCGACCGCGTTCTGGTTCGGGTTGTAGAAACTGTCGGAACTGTGCACGTTCCCCACGTGGATCGGCCTGTCACCCGAGGCCGCTACCTCGGCGGCGGCGCTGAGCAGTCCGAAGTCCGCTGTGGCCGCGTAGTCCCAACCGCCGTACCGTGCACGGTTGACCGCAGAGTCCGTGCCTGCACCGATCGCGAGGATCACGTCGCGCATCCCGACCTCCGTCGAGATGCCTCCGCACGAACCGACTCTGACCATGCGCTTGACTCCATAGAACCGGATCAGCTCCGTCGCGTAGATCGACGCGGAGGGGATCCCCATTCCCGTGCCCATCGCTGTGATGTCCATCCCCTTGTATGTGCCCGTGAAGCCGAGCATGTTGCGCACAGACGTCACCTCTCGCGCATCGTCGAGGAAGGTTTCCGCTATGTACTTTGCGCGCAGCGGATCTCCCGGCAGCAGCACCGCCTCGGCGATGTCTGACTCTCTAGCAGCGATGTGTGGCGTGGGCATCATGGGCTCCTGATCGTAGACAGCCTCACTCTACGGTCTCCGGGGCACTGTGTCCCTCATCGGCACAATGGCACAACTCGGCCCAATGGCACAAGGACCGTGACATCGACCGTTCCCTGATAGTGTCGGCGCCATGACATCGTTCACACCCCTCCCATGGACCCCACCCTCTGCACCTCCGCTTGCTGGACCCCTCGCAGCCAACGACACGCTCGCAGCCGCCGACATCTGGCACACACCTGCCGCGGGCCCAGAGGACATCGTGGTCGACATGTCAGGTTCAGTGTTCACCGGGCTCTCCGACGGGTCGATCATCAGAATGGCCGATGGTGGATATGCCGACGTCATAGCGAAAGGCCCCGGGCGCCCACTTGGCATCGAGTGGCTCGGCGATGGGGAGATGGTCGTCTGCAACACGACCGAGGGGCTTGAGCGTGTGACGGTGTCCGGCGAGGTTTCGATCCTTGCAGACAGCTTCGAAGACGAGCCGTTCCTGCTCACGAACAACGCTGCTGTTGCATCGGACGGGACCATCTACTTCTCTGTCTCTTCGACACGGTGGCCGTTGGATGCCTATGTATCGGACCTGCTCGAATGCATCCCGACGGGCAGGGTGTTCGCGTACAGCCCGGACGGAACACTGACGAAGCTTCTCGACGGGCTCCAGTTCGCCAACGGCGTCGCGCTCGATGCAGCCGAAGCGTCATTGTTCGTTGCAGAGACGGGACGATACCGCGTTCATCGTCTCTGGCTCACAGGAGATGCCGCCGGCACGGTGGAGGTGTTCCTCGACAACATGGCAGGGTTCCCAGACAACCTCACGTTCGACGCAGGCATCCTGTGGGTTGCTATGCCGTCTCCACGCCAGTCGATGGTCGATGCGATGCTGCCGCGCCCGTGGCTCAAGAAAGTGGTACACAGGCTCCCTGACACACTCAAGCCGAAAGCGATCCAGCACGGCATGGTCTTCGGATATGACGAGAACGGCCGTCTCGTCTACAACCTCCAGGATTCCACTGGCACAGTAGCAACGACCACATCGGCTCGATACCACGACGGCAGGATCTTCATCGCAAGCCTTGAGTTGCCCCAGATCGCGGTATACGAACTCACCTAGCCAAGACCGACGGGTGGACAGCAGGCCCGTCTCGGAAACGCTCACGCGATATGTCGCGGCATTCCTCCGTGTTCGATGGGCATGCGGTCTCGCTGTGTGCCATGTGCGCGGCAGCTAGAGCGCCGGTGCGGTGTATTCGATCTGGCAGAAGCCGTGGTTGCAGTAGCCCCCCGGGTTCTTCGCCAGGTACTGCTGGTGGTATTCCTCTGCGTAGAAGAACGGCCCCGCCTCGTCGATCTCTGTCGCTACGCCGCGATAGCCAGCAGCTCGTAGATCACGGTCGTATGCGTCGCGCGACGCGAGTACGGCGTCGCGTTGGGCTTCCTCCGTCCAGAACACCGCGGAACGGTACTGTGTCCCGACATCGTTGCCCTGCCGATTCTGCTGGGTCGGGTCGTGCTCCTCCCAGAAGCTCTTCAGGATCGTATCGAGCGGAATCTCGTTTGGGTCGTACACAACGAGCACCACTTCCGCATGGCCTGTACGGCCGGTGCAGACCTGTTCATAGGTGGGGTGCTCGGTGGTACCGCCCTGGTATCCCGCTGCTGTGGTGAACACACCAGGCAGCTGCCAGAAGACACGCTCTGCCCCCCAGAAGCATCCCATACCGAACGAGATGACCTTCATCCCTTCGGGAAACGGTGGCGTCATCTTCGAACCGTTGACGTAGTGGATACCGCTGATCTGCATGGCGCCAGGCCGCCCCTCACGAGCCGAATCTGGTGTGGACGCGTGCGCCGGTCT
>CAYLIR010000177.1:0-4469 GCA_964383515.1 uncultured Acidimicrobiaceae bacterium | reverse complement strand
CACTTCTGTCGCTCAGACGAAGGTGAAAGCGCCGGGGTAGACGCACAGCAGCACCCATTTGCCTGCGAAGCTGGAGAGCTTGACGGGCGTGAACGTCCCTTTGTGGTAGGACGGTGCAGTGAAGTCTGGGGCCTTCTGGCCGACACGTGCGGTCATGGGTTCCTCCTTGAAGGTGGTGGCAGAACGGTCCTCATCATGGCGCTCGGTGGCTTGCGGGTCTTCGCCGACGCTGCCGACGACACGGCCACACCCGAGTGCTTCATCTGCCATCGTTCACCTCTCGTCGCGCATCCCAACGATACGCTATGTGGGGCGTTGCACACAATCTGGCGGACACCGAGGCGATCGCTCGATGCCCTTCCCGCTTCTCGAACTTACCCGGTAGCATGCGTGTGACGCTACGAAACGGATAGATATGGCACTGGACGACACACTCGAAGCCGCGCTGAACGCACAGGTCACCATGGAGTATGGAGCCGCGTACTCGTACTTCGGTATGAGCGCCTGGTTCGAAGCCGAGGGGCTGCCGGGCATGGCGCAGTGGATGCGTGCCCAAGCTGCAGAGGAACTCACCCACGCTGAGAAGTTCTACCAGTTCATCCTCGACCGTGGCGGCCGGATCGTGCTCGGACCGATCGAGGCCCCCCAGACAGACTTCGACCGGCCGATCGACGTGTTCACGAGGTCGCTGGAACAGGAGAAGGCCGTCACGGCGTCGATCAACGCGCTGTACGCGATGGCGATGGATCTCAAGGACTTCGCGAGCCTCCCGCTGCTCGACTGGTTCGTCGCCGAACAGGTCGAGGAGGAGTCAACAGTCCAGCAGATCATCGACGACCTCAGCCGTGCTGGCGACGCATCGCACACGCTGCTGATGATCGACCGTGAACTCGGCGGCCGTCCCGGCGGGGAGATCGCCGCTCAATAGCTAGGACACGGCCGAACGCACAGCGGCGACGACACGGTCGACGTCGTCGGGCGTCATCTGTGTACCGCTCGGGAGGCACACGCCAGTGGCATAGAGTCGCTCGCACACCTCGCCGCCGAACATGCGCGCCCCGCAGAACACGGGCTGGAGATGCATCGGTTTCCAGACGGGCCGAGCCTCGATGTTGTCTGCGCTGAGCCCCTCGATGATGTCGAGGTTCGTCGCGCCTGCCCTATCGGCGTCCACAGTCAGCGCGGTGAGCCACCGGTTCGACTCGCCGAAATCAGCTTCGGGCATGAACGCGAACCCGTCGATGTCACCCAGGCGTTCGACGTACGTGTCGAACAGCTCCCGTCGGGCGGCGACCCGGTCGTCGAGCGTTGCAAGCTGTGCCCGCCCGAGCGCGGCGAGCAGGTTCGACATGCGGTAGTTGTAGCCGACGTCGCGGTGCTCGTAGTGGAGTTCCGGTTCCCTGGCCTGGGTGGAGAGGTGACGGCACCGGTCGATCAGGTCGCCGTCGTCGGACACGAGCGCTCCGCCACCTGAGGTCGTGATGATCTTGTTGCCGTTGAACGACAGGGCAGCGGCGACACCGAACGAACCGGCAGCGGCCCCCCGGTACGTCGCCCCGAGCGCTTCGGCAGCGTCCTCGAACATCGCGACGCCGAACTCTGCACACACCGCCCCGAGGGTCTGGTAGTCGGCGCACTGCCCGAGGAGGTCGACCGGGATCACCGCTCCGACGCGGCGGCCTTCGGCCCGTGCCACCTCGAGTGCTTCTCGAAGGCGATCAAGATCCATGTTCCATGTGCCCGGTTCCGAATCGACGAACCACGGTTCCGCACCGATGTAGACAGCAGGGTTGATGGACCCGATGAACGTGAACGAGGGGGCGATGACCACGTCGCCGGCTTGCACACCCATGGCGATGAGCGCCAGGTGGATCGCAGCGGTCCCCGACGACAGGGCGAGGGCGTGGTCGACGCCGACCATGGCGGCGAGATCTGCCTCGAACCCGTCGACCTCCGGCCCAAGCGGTGCGATCCAGTTGCTGGCCAGTGCTGCGACGATGGCCGCTTCTTCATCCCCGAGCACGGCTGGCGGCGACAGATAGATCCGTGGATTCATCCAGCGAGCATACACACCCACCCAACGCCACGAACCCAGGGTTCGCAGCGCTATATATGGCGCCCCCAGCCCACAGAATGGATGACGCCCCGAACCCAGGGTTCGCAGCGTTGTATATGGCGCCCCCAGCCCACAGAATGGGGGGTGGCCGGCGCACGATCGTGGTGGATTTCCCCCCGACGTTCCCAGCCCACAGAATGGGGGGTGGCCGGGTACGGCTAGGAGGTGCCGTACATGTCGTCGATGAGGTCGACGTACTTGGACGCCACCACGGAGCGCTTCACCTTCAGCGTCGGGGTGAGTTCCCCTCCCTGGATCGACAGGTCCGTCGGCAGGATGCGGAACTCCTTGATCGCCTCGGCTTTCGACACCGCCTTGTTGGCCTCGGCAACGGCATCGGCGACCTCGGCGAGGAGTTCGGTATCGGTTCGGAGATCCTCCCGCGATACCCCTGCCTTCCCATGAGCCTCCGCCCAGGCGCCCACGGCTTCCTCGTCGAGGGTGACGAGGGCGGCGATGAACGGCCTGGCATCCCCGACGACGATCACCTGTGAGATGAGGGGGTTGCGGCGCATTCGGTCCTCGAGCACGGCGGGAGCCACGTTCTTCCCGGCGGCGGTGACGATGATCTCCTTCTTCCTCCCGGTGATGAACAGATAGCCGTCGTCGAGTTCGCCGATGTCACCGGAATGGAACCAGCCGTCGTCGTCGAGTACCTGGGAGGATGCCTCGTCGTTCTGCCAGTACCCGGCGAACACCATGCCTCCCTTGATGAGGATCTCACCGTCGTCGGCGATCCCGATCGACACCCCCGGCAGTGGCCTACCGACCGAACCGATCCGCACCTCACCAGGCGAGTTCACGGTCGCCGCTGCGGTGGTCTCGGTGAGCCCGTAGCCCTCGTAGGTCGTGATGCCAACGCCCCGGAAGAAGTGCCCGAGCCTGGCACCGAGCGGGGCGCCACCGGAGATCGCATGGTCGACATCACCGCCGAACACGGCGCGGATCTTGCTGTAGACCACCTTGTCGAATGTCGTGTGGGCGAGCTTGGTCGCGATCTTCGTATGACCCCGTTCGATGTCCTTCGAGTACGTGATGGCGATCTCGGCGGCCTTGTCGAACACCTTGCCCTTCCCGTCTGCTGCAGCCTTGGACCGTGCACCGTTGTAGACCTTCTCGAAGACGCGCGGCACCGAGAAGATCCAGGTCGGACGCGCCATCGGGAACTCGTCGAGCAGGTGCTCCATCCCCGACGAGTAGTACATCGTGACACCCCTCGACACGCACGCCGACTGGATGGCCCTGGCGAAGATGTGCGCCAGTGGCAGAAACATGAGCGTCCGGTTCTCTGGTGTCGTGAGTTCCGGCAGACGGCTGCCGAAGTTGGTGACGACCCATCCGAAGTTCGCATGCGTGAGGACGCACCCCTTGGGGTTGCCGGTGGTGCCGGAGGTGTAGACGAGGGTCGCGAGGTCGCCGTGGTCGATGGCGGCGATACGGCGGCGGACCTCGGCCCTGGTGTCGTCGGTCGCCATCGCGGTGAGCGCTTCGACAGCACCGTCATCGATGACGTGCACCCGGATGTTCCCCTCGATGTGGCCTGCGACCTCGTCGTAGACGCCCTTCGTGTCTGCGTTCTCGGTGATCAGCATGGCCGCCCCGGAGTCCGACAGGATCCATTCGACCTGTTCGGCGGACGAGGTCTCGTAGATGGTGGTGGTCGCAGCACCTGCAGCCCAGATGGCGTAGTCGAAGTAGGTGAACTCGATCCTGGTCGACGTGTGCAGCGCGATGCGGTCACCCGGTTCGATTCCGGAGGCAACGAGGCCCGCGGCGAGGTCGATCACGGTGTCGAGGAGTTCTGTCGTCGTGACCGTGGCGAACCCGTCGCCGTCGCGATATGCAAGGGCTGCGTGGTCGGGAGCGATCGCTGCCCGCGCCTCGAGTTGTTCGACGGCGTTGACGTCTGGTAGAACGACCGCTCCCCCCGGTGTCGTGTACGTCTCCATCGGCTCATCCCCCTCGTCGACCGGCCGTCATCGGATGCTAGAGCCTCGGCGCCGCCCGCGCAGCGAGACACCGCTATCCGTGCAGCGGTGTGGCTTCCTCGATGTCATCCTCGAGCCGGTCGGTCCAGGACCACCGGCACCTGCATGTCACCACCCTGCTCCAGCCAGCTGCTCAGATCCTGAACGTACGGGAAGAACACGAGAGCCACCCCCGGCAACGGAGATGGCTTGATCTTGTGCTTCGTGCCCCGAGGCGACTTGAACCGCCACCACCCTGAGATGTGAACCCCCTGAACGCGCAGAAACCCTCGCTGAGCGGAGGTTTCACGCTGTAGCCCCGATGGGATTCGAACCCACGCTACCGCCTTGAGAGGAAGGTTCAGGAGATTGCACAGCTATCCGCG
>CAYLIR010000176.1:2256-4573 GCA_964383515.1 uncultured Acidimicrobiaceae bacterium | reverse complement strand
CGAGGACATCTGACGAATCGAGCCACGAACGGTGTGAAACGACCGATCGGGAGGGACATGGTGGACACCCAGGCTGAGCACAGTGAGTTGCGGGGAACTAGGTGCTACGGCCTGCCGTATCACATCAGATACGGAGAGCGATATGGCCTCGAAGCAGCCGAGGTGCCCCGATGCCCGTGCTTCGTGCTCGATCGCTGTCATCCGACGTGGCTTGGACGTTGAATCCACGAGAACATTGACATGCAACTGCGAGCGGGGACACCTCGATAGCCATAGGGGCTTTCGGGCATTTCCCCAGGTCGGTGGCCGCAGTTTTCTCGGGCTCGTTGGAAAGCCCTCTTGAGACGGGCTCCCCATACACCACATGCGTGGACGCAACTGGCGCTGTTCACGGTTCGTCCTGGCTGTACAGATCGTTGGAAGCTTCTCCACCTCGTGACGACTGTATCTTGCGCGAAGTAGCTGACGGTGACATCGGAGCACACATCGACGGGCTTGCTCGCACCGCTCGCAGCGCCTTCGACGCCGTCTGGTTGGTCGAGGGAACCGTTGCACGACGGATCAACTGACGCCAACGTCACAGGGGCCGCTGCGATGGGAACGAATGCGGTGGGATGTCTGAGCCGGGTCTCGTCTCGATCGTGAGGCTCGTGCGGCTCCGCCGTCTCCTGGTAGCGATGGACAGTCGGTTGCGTGGAGATCTCCGCATTCCACCTGGTGCCGAGTACAGACGCCACACTGTTGCGCGCGACGGATACCGGCGGCGGTGCCCAGCAATCTATGCTCAGGCATCGGTCGCTCTCGGCGACCGAGCGGATGTAGCGACAGAACCCGGTGGAATGCGGTGGCGAGATCGAAGCAGGTACCTCGAGGTCATGTGCGCCGGCCAGCAGGCTGGGTACCTCCGCTCGCGGTGGCAGCCGGCGGGTTCGTCGGATCGGCAGCCAGGGCAGGTGTTGGGGAGCTGATACACACGCCCGACACCGGCTTCCCCGCAGCGACGTTCGCCGTCAACATCGCCGGAGCGTTCATCCTCGGGTGGTATCTGGGCCGCCGCCAGCGTGCCGTGTCGGCACAGTGGACGCTGTGGTTCTGGGCTATCGGCGTGCTTGGCTCGTTCACCACATTCTCGACGTTCGCCGTCGATGCGGTCCGTCTCGTCGACGTTGGCCAAGCGGCTGTCGCTGGCGCCTACGTTGCGATGTCGCTGCTTGTGGGGATCATCGCAGCCACCATCGGCCTTCGCGTCGGGAGGATGGGCCTATGAGCATCCTCATCGCCGCACTCGCCGGCTCATTCGGCGCCGCCGCCCGCTATGTCGTCTCCGGTGCTGCACAGCGCCGGAGCAGGTCATCGATGCCTGTGGGCACCGCCGTGGTCAATCTCGCAGGCGCACTGGCCCTCGGTGTGGCAGTGGGGTCACCCAACCTGTCTGGCAACGCCCTGCTGGCGGTCGCAGGGTTCATGGGAGGGTTCACGACGTTCTCCACATGGATGGTCGAGACCGTTCGCCTAGGCGTCGCCCCGGCCCTAAGCCAGCGCGCAGCGCTCAATCTCATCGGCATGGTCGTTGCAGGGATAGCCCTTGCCACACTCGGGTATCTCGTGGCAAGCTGAACGAGGAGGACAGGCATGAACACACAACCAGACATCCGACTACTGAGGATCTTCATCGGAGAGTCAGACATGTTCGACGGTCAGCCGTTGTACCAGGCGATCGTTGAGGTGCTGCGCCGTGAGGGCCTCGCGGGTGCAACGGTACTGCGCGGCATCGAGGGATTCGGCAAGTCGAGCCGTCTCCACACATCTCACATCTTGCGGTTGTCCGGGGATCTTCCAATCGTCATCGAGTGCGTGGACAGCGTCGATGCGATCGAGGGCGTCCTCCCGAAACTCGATGGCATGATCAGCGAAGGGCTCGTCACGATGGAGCGTGTCGACGTACGTGTCTACCGTGCAGAACCATCTGCGGACGATGGCGGCAGCACGCGATCCTCTTCGTGACCGCACCGAGCGTCGTCTCCTCGTGAACTCGATGCGACCCGCGCTCCGACACGGTCGATCGACCAGGCATGAGCACGGCGCGTCACCGGCCGTCGCCATCGGGACCGCTTGATACCGTCGGGTCATGGGATCGAATCGCCGTCGTGGGCCCTTGCTGGGTCGCTAGGCCTCCGTTGGCGTGTTCGCGGCCGTCATCCTCGCCGGCTATTGCTGGTCCAAGGGAACGGCGCTGACAGTCGAAGAGCTCGCAGACGACGATGACACGGCGGCGAGAGAGGATGGGCTATAGACGCCTCATATACGATACGATACG
>CAYLIR010000176.1:0-2156 GCA_964383515.1 uncultured Acidimicrobiaceae bacterium | reverse complement strand
TGACACGGCGGCGAGAGAGGATGGGCTATAGACGCCTCATATACGATACGATACGGTATCGTATCGTATATAGATGGAGGATGACATGATCACAGAACAGGTACACCGCAGACGATGGATCACGCTGGGGGTCCTGTCGTTGAGCCTCGTGGTCATCGGCCTCGACAACACCATCTTGAACGTCGCCCTGCCCACGCTTGTGAGGGAGCTCGGTGCGTCGGCGAGTGAGCTGCAGTGGATGGTTGATGCGTACGTACTCGTGTTCGCTGGACTGCTCCTCACCATGGGCGCGCTTGGAGATCGTTTCGGCCGCAAGCTCGCACTCCAGGCAGGGCTGGTGATCTTCGGTGTCAGCTCGGTGTTCGCTGCCTACGCGCAGAATGCGACGGGCCTCATCGCTGCACGGTCGGCCATGGGAGTGGGCGGAGCCCTCATCATGCCTGCAACCCTGTCGATCATCACCAACGTGTTCTCTGGCAAGGAGCGAGGGCGCGCGATAGCGATATGGGCGGCTGTTGCGGGTCTGGGAATCGTGATCGGGCCGACACTTGGAGGATGGTTGCTTCAGCACTTCTGGTGGGGCGCCGTGTTCCTCGTCAACGTCGTGATCGTGGCACTGGCGATCGTGCTCGGTCTGTTCTTCGTGCCGGAGTCGAAGGATCCGAACGCGACCCCGCTCGACCTTGTGGGCGCAGCGCTGTCGATCGCGGGTCTCGGCACGCTCGTATACGCCATCATCGAAGCTCCGTCACGAGGATGGACAGACTCGCTCGTCGTCACAGCCTTCGTCCTCTCCATCGTGCTCCTCGCCGTGTTCATGTGGTGGGAGCGGCGGGCAGCACATCCGATGGTCCGTCTCGAGTTCTTCCGGAACCCACGGTTCAGCGCAGCCAACGGTGCGATCGTGCTCGTGTTCTTCGCGATGTTCGGCACCGTGTTCCTGCTCACCCAGTATCTGCAGTTCGTTCTCGGCTTCACGCCGCTCGAGGCTGGTGTGAGGATCCTCCCGATCGCAACGATGGTCATCACCGCACCACTCTCCGCGCGGATCGCGGAGAAGATCGGTACGAAGATCGTCGTGGCGTCCGGGCTCGGTATCGTTGCCGTCGCGATGGGGTTGATAGCCACCACTACGATCGACGCTGCGTACAGCCACGTTGCATGGGCACTGTCTGTGCTCGGTCTCGGCATGGGGCTCGCCATGGCCCCGGCGACGGAGTCCATCATGGGCTCGCTTCCGCTCGCCAAGGCGGGCGTCGGGTCAGCGATGAACGATACGACCAGACAGGTCGGCGGCGCTCTCGGTGTGGCGATACTCGGGAGCATCCTGTCATCGTCGTACTCGACTGCCATGGCCCCGATCGTCGACAAGCTGCCACCACAGCCCGCTGCGATCGCGGGCGACTCGATCGGCGGCGCACTGGCGGTCGCAAGCAAGGCAGGCGACGTTGCGGCGCCACTCGTTGCTGCGGCACGTGGCGCGTTCGTCGATGGCATGTCATCTGCCGTGTGGGTTGCTGCCGGTGTCGCGTTCGTCGGGGCGGTCCTGACTGCCGTGTACCTACCGGCTCGCGAGCTCGGCGTCGACGACGACCGAGCGATGTACGACACCTCCTTCACGCCCAGTGCCACAAGCAAATGACGAAGTCGGGACGTCCAAGGGACGCATCGGTCGACCAACGTGCGATCGATGCGGTTCTCGACATGCTCACCGAAGGAGGCCTCGCAGGCGTGAGCATCGACGGTGTCGCCGCCAGGGCTGAGGTCAGCAAGGCATCCATCTATCGCCGCTGGAGATCGAAGGACGAACTCGTCATCGATGCCATCGCTTCGCTCGCAGACGTCGCGGCAGTGTTCGATACTGGCGACATCCGAGATGACCTCATCAGCTTCACGACCGACATGCAACGGTACCTCTCGGACTCTCGCGCGGGGAAGGTGCTGCATTGGCTGGCCGGCGAGATAGTCGGGGGAACGGACCTGGGGCGTCGCTACAGCGAGACGGTCATCCTCCCGAAACGGAGAGCGGTCATCAAGATCCTCCGTGATGCCATCGAGCGCGGCGAACTGCGTGACGACATCGATGTGGACATGGTGATGGACATGGCTGTCGGCTCGATCATCGTGCGCAAGTTCATCGGTGCGACAGGTGCTTT
>CAYLIR010000175.1:0-4607 GCA_964383515.1 uncultured Acidimicrobiaceae bacterium | reverse complement strand
GGCACCGATCGGCGTCTCCAACGAGAGTGGATCTTGGGCAATGCGCCGGAGTTCGGTGACCTTGCCCGATTCGATGTCGAGCTCGGATGCGATCTCTGCGATCGTCGGCTCGCGACCCAGATCCTGGTGGAGCAACCTTTGGACGGTGGCGAGCTTGTTGATGGTTTCGACCATGTGCACCGGCACTCGAATCGTGCGAGCCTGGTCAGCAAGTGCCCTCGTCACCGCCTGGCGGATCCACCATGTGGCGTACGTAGAGAACTTGAATCCCCGACGGTAGTCGAACTTCTCCACCGCCCTGATGAGGCCGAGGTTCCCCTCCTGTATCAGGTCGAGCAGGCCCAGGCCGCGCCCGATGTACTTCTTGGCGATCGAAACGACGAGCCGAAGGTTCGATACGACGAGCTGCTGCCGTGCCCGCTCGGCGAGCCTGGATTGACGTTCGAGGAGGATCCGCTCGGCGATGGGCAGGTCGACGTCTTCGTCGAGGCGTTCCTTCGCCCGCACTCCGGCCTCGACCTGCATTGCCAACTCGACCTCCTGCTGAGCATCGAGCAGCGGGTACCTGCCGATCTCCTGGAGATACATGCGCACCGGATCCGACACGTGCACAAGCTCTTCACCAGAGATCTCTGAATCCGCGTAGATGTCCTCGGACCCCTCCCGAACATCGATACCCGCGTCGAGCAACGCGGCGAAGACGTTCTCGAACGAGTCCTCAAGCGCTCTCGCATCCTCGAGCTCCTGCTGCAACTCGCCAACAAGGAGGAAACCGCGCTGGCGGCCACGTTTGATCAACAGCTTCGTGACTGCAGAGGTGCCATCAGTCATCGATCGTTCCTCCGACCACGTTTCTCTTGCTGCAACGATATCAACTCGTGCCACAGTTCTGAATAGGTCTGCGGATCCGCCTGTTCATCGACCTGCCTGAGCTTCCTGGTCACCGCCGCGATCCTACGGTCGATGCGGCCGACCTCGAGCCTGTTCAGGAGTTCCTGTGCCTCCGGCAATGGACGATCATCGAGGGCAAGAGCGCCCAGCAGCGATGCTTCGGGCGAGTCGTCTGCACCCAATGCGGCGCCAAGGTCGAGTGGCTCACCGGGCGGAACCCCCTCAGCGATCACGAGGACTCGGGATAGCATCGCTCTCGTGTCATCGCTTGCGAACAACGCAGGGTCTATCGCGATACCCCCGAGATCCTCACCGTTCGCGAGCAGGACCCGCAGCAGTTCGAGTTCCGTGCGATAGAGCGGCGAGCGATACCGTGGCTCCTCAATCCCACCATCGTCGACGTCTGGTGGCTGAGGTGAAGGCGCCTCCCGCTCGACACTCCGCGTCCCCTTCGATGTCGCAGCGCGTATGGCCTCTTCCACATAGGTGACCTCGACACCGGTCTTACGTGCTACCAGAACCGCGTACTCGCGTTGGGTGACCGGGTCGGGGTGAGCAGCGATGGCCGCGGCGGCATCTCGCACAGCTCTCGCCCCTTGCTCAGGTGCCGCCAGATCGTACTTGCCGATCTCTGCATCGATCTTGAATTGCAGCACCGTCACCGATCGATCGATCGCATCTTGAAGCACCGTCGTGTCACCATCGGCGACAACGTCCGCAGGGTCCTTGCCTCCAGGAAGCAGGGCAACACGCAGATCGAGGTCTCCGGGAACAGACTGCTCGAACCCCCGCAGAGCAGCGCCAGCGCCGGCTTCGTCGCCATCGAATGCGAACACGACCTTCTCTGAGAACCTCCGCAAGAGGTCGAGGTGGTCACGTCCAAGTGCCGTCCCGCACGTTGCAACAGCAATCGGCATCCCAGCGTGGTGCATGGCGATGACATCGGTGTAGCCCTCGACGACGACCGCGGTGTCAGCGCGAACGATATCCGATTTTGCCCAGTTGAGCCCATAGAGCAGTCGCGACTTGTGATAGATCGGCGACTCGGAGGAATTGAGGTACTTCGCCCCCTCACCCTCAAGGATCCTTGCGCCGAACCCGACAGCGTCACCGCGGATGTCGAAGATGGGGAACATGAGACGACCACGGAACCGGTCGTACAAACCCTGATTGCCCTGCCTCGCAAGCCCTGCAGCGACCATCGTATCGTCACGTATTCCGAGGCTGCGGAGATGGTCGACGAGCTCGTGCCATCCGTCTGGCGAATAGCCAAGTGAGAACGCATCGACCACGTCCGCATCGAACCCGCGTGAGCGCGCGTAGCTGCGAGCGCTTCCTGCATCTGGACCAGACTTGAGGCGTTGCGTATAGAACGACACTGCTGCCTGTGTTGCCTCGACGAGGCGTTCGCGGGTGCTGCGCCGCTTCGCTGCCTGAGGATCGACAGTGAGCGTCACTCCCGCTCTGCGGGCGAGGAACTCGAGCGCACCAGAGAAGTCGAGACCCTGGGTCTCTTGTACCCAGCGGTACACGTCCCCGCTCTTTCCGCACCCAAAACAGTGGTAGAGGCCCCGTGCACCGTCGATCGACAGTGACGGCGTCTTCTCAGAATGAAACGGACATACCGCCATCGTCGAACGGCCGGAACGACGAACCTTCGTCACTTCCTTGGCCAATTCGACAAGATCCGTCTTGTGACGAACAACGTCGATGTCGTCGCGGGAATACGCCATAGGGAGACGATACCGCCGTTGCACGGCCGATGCGCCGAGCTCGCAGCAATACCGGACGCGAGATCGAGGACACCTTGCGGTGCCCTCGACCATAAGGAGAACTCGTGGTTCTTTCGTTACTTCTTGGCCGTACGACGCCCGAGCGCATTCGCTGTCGTCGCCCGTGCCATGGCCAATTCCATTGCGATTGCAGCATGCATGGCTACCTTCTTTCCTCTGAAAACCTGTTGGATGTCTACCCCAACCACACATATTGTACACCTATTCCACAATATTGTGTAGGATTTCCATCTTGCGACGCCATAGACAGTACAATCATCGGTCTCTTGGCGGAAGAGGTGAGGATGAGCCGCAGCCATGCCACCGCACAGGTGTGTATGATTTTCGTCAATGGATGCCCTCGACAAGACGATCATCGCGTGCCTCACCGAAGACGCGAGGATGACCTACAGCCGTATCGCTGAAGAAGCAGGGGTCGCAACGACCACCGTCCACCAACGAGTGAGACGCCTCACCGAGCGCGGCATCGTCCTCGGCACCAGGATCAAGGTCGACTGGGAAGCCCTCGGGCTACCGGTGAGCGCGCTGATCTCGGTGACTGCACCCGACGATCGACCTCTTGTCGAGGCAGCCGACGGCCTCAGAGAGGTGCCGTTCGTATATAGCTGCTACGCGGTCACCGGAGAGTTCGACCTCCTTGCCATGGTGCGCGCCCGATCGTCGACCCATCTCGGAGAGATACTCGAAGAGATCAGACGGCACACGCCCGGGCGAACACGATCGGTCCTCGTACTCGGCACATTCTTCGAAGGCCGGTTCCCGCCGCTCGACGACTAAGCGGGAAGCTTGTCTACGAGATAGTTGGCCAGCTGGTCGATCGCGATACGATCCTGTGCCATCGTATCTCGATCACGC
The DNA here is from genome assembly GCA_964383515.1 of uncultured Acidimicrobiaceae bacterium. Taxonomy (GTDB): domain Bacteria; phylum Actinomycetota; class Acidimicrobiia; order Spongiisociales; family UBA5794; genus JAMBLL01. The sequence continues at coordinate 1,068 of CAYLIR010000175.1, read as the reverse complement.
ACCGTCACCTGGCTGTCCTCAAGAGAGTCGAAGTCCACCGTCACACAGTACGGTGTGCCGATTTCATCCTGCCTGCGATACCTGCGCCCGATCGACTGGGTCACGTCGACCTCGATCTGCCATCGGCTTCGCAGTGAGTCGGCGACCTTCTTCGTTGTCTCCACAAGATCAGGCTTCTTCGACAGAGGCAGTACAGCAACCTTGACCGGAGCAAGGCGCGGATCGAGCTTGAGCACGACCCTGCTGTCGCCCCCGACCTCTTCCTCTGTGTAGGCATCGATCAAGAATGCGAACGTCGTACGCGTCGCACCTGCAGCGGTCTCGACCACATACGGAACAAAACGCTCGTTGGCTTCCTGATCGAAGTAGGTGAGATCTTCGCCTGAGTGCTTCATGTGGGCGTTCAGATCGAAGTCGGTGCGATTGTGGATGCCTTCGAGTTCGTCCCATCCCCACGGGAAACGGTATTCCACATCGATCGCTGCTGCTGCATAGTGTGCGAGTTCGTCCGGACCATGGGGTGTGTGCCTGAGGTTCTCAGGCGTCATGCCAAGGTCCATGTACCAGCTGTCGCGCTCGGCAACCCACTCGGTGAACTGCTCGTCGGCGGTATCGGGATAGCAGAAGTACTGCATCTCCATCTGCTCGAACTCGCGCGTGCGAAAGACGAATTGGCCCGGGGTGATCTCGTTGCGGAACGACTTGCCGATCTGCGCGATTCCGAACGGAAGCTTCATGCGGGCGGTTCTGCGCACGTTCTCGAAGTTCGTGAAGATGCCCTGGGCGGTCTCCGGACGCAGGTAGACCTTGTTGTCGTCGTTCTCGACCGGGCCCATGTGCGTCTTGAACATGAGGTTGAACTCTTTGGGCTCAGTGAACGTGTTGGCATTGCCACAGGTTGGGCAGATGTCGAGGTTCTCAAGTTTGTCGACGCGATGCCGCGCGTTGCACTCGCGGCACTCAACGAGAGGATCAGAGAACGACGCCACGTGGCCGGACGCGACCCAGACCTCGGGAGACTGCAGGATCGCAGAGTCGAGGCCTACGATGTCGTCGCGCATACGGACC